>JBBEDG010000035.1:0-7830 GCA_040881405.1 Flavobacteriales bacterium
GATGAAGGGGTTGATGTCGCCGTTGAAATCCATCCACGCGGTGGTGATACCGTCGGCTTCCTTCAGGTGCGCATCAAGGGTGAAAGGGAAAGGGCTGCGCTCGGTGGCTTTTAGTTTCAGTAGTTCGGGCTCGTCGCCGCCGTCCAACTTCAGGCCGATGGTCGCTGCTCCCTGCACCTTGAAGGAGCACGAAACGCTATCGCTTGTCCACTCGCTGATGCGACCTTGAGGTAGCAGTTGCTCGAAGTTGTTCATGTCCTGCAAGAAGGCGTAGAGCTCCTTGGCTGGCTTTGCGATCTGAACCTGTTTGCTTTGGATGTTGGTCATGCTCTTATTCGGAGTTGTCCTGGTTACGGTCACCGCGAACGTAGTGAAGCGGTCCCGTTACCACTGTGTAATTGTTCTTTTGGAACGGCCACCACGAGCCTGCCGACCGGAGGTAGGTGAAGCGAAGTGGTCCCGTTACCTGACGAGTATGAGTTAAGCCTTTACAGCACCCCACCCCGCCGGATCCTTCCGCCACTCGTTCAGTGGTACCAGGTCCTTCTCGGTGATGTAGTCGCTGCGCAGTGCTTGGTCCAGCAGGATGTTGTAGTTGGTGAGGGAATGCAGCTTCACCTTTTCAGTAGCGAACGCCTTGGCCGCTTCATCGAAGCCGTAAGTGAAGATGCTCACCATGCCCTTCACCTCGCAGCCCGCTTCGCGCAGGGCATGTACGGCGTTCAGACTGCTCTTGCCGGTGCTCACCAGATCCTCCACCACCACTACACTGCGCCCCACGGTAAGGTCGCCTTCCACCTGGTTCTTCAGGCCGTGACCCTTGGCGTCGGTACGCACATAGATGAAGGGAAGACCAAGATCGTGCGCGACCAGCGCGCCGTGGGCGATGCCGCCTGTGGCCACACCTGCTATCATATCCGGACGACCGAACTCGCTGTTGATGATGTGGACGAACTGCTGCCGGATGTACGTACGCACCGTGGGGTAGGAAAGCGTCTTGTGGTTGTCGCAATAAATTGGCGATTTCCACCCGGAAGCCCAATTGAAAGGCTTCTTCGGGCTAAGTTTGATGGCTTTGATCTGCAGCAGGAATTCTGCGATCTTCAGCGCCGGATCAAGGCTTGCGGGCATGCAGCGAAGGTATGACGTTTACATCGAGGGGAAGCCGCTGGTGATCGCCGAGGCACCACCATTCAGTGCTTTGCCGCTGCAGTGGCTGTGCATGCGCGTGGACCATGAAAGCGAGATCCAGGCGGCAGTGCAGCTCCTGACGCACAATGAAGGCATCAAGGGCATCCATCTGTTCTCGGCTGGGGAACAACCGCTTTGGAAGCTGTTCAAGGAGGGTTATATACGGGTGAAGGCCGCCGGTGGTGTGGTGTTGGACGAACAGGGGCGATTGCTGGCCATACGCAGGCTTGGCAAATGGGACCTGCCCAAGGGCAAGGTGGAGAAGGGCGAGGCCATCGATGCGGCCGCGCTGCGCGAAGTGCAGGAGGAGTGCGGGATCCAGGAGCTTCAACTGCTCGATCCGCTTATGTCCACATGGCACACCTACGTACGGAACGGAAAGCAGCACCTGAAACGTACCGAATGGTTCCTGATGCGCAGTTCTTCAAAGGAAGCTCTTGTTCCCCAAGTGGAAGAGGACATCGAAGAGGTGCGTTGGGTGGGCTTGGACGAAGCCGAGCTGATCAAGGAAGATACCTACCCTTCGCTGCTGCCGGTGTTGGTCGCGTGGGAAGCATCAGTGCGCTGAACGCGTTCAGTCGTCCCACACCTTGATGCGGCCATCGCGCTCGGCCTGTGACCGGGTCCGATGGAACACTTCGCCCAAGCCCCCACTGGGCAGCGGTGCTGGCGAGCGCACAAGGACCCCGTCCTGGAGCAACAACACCGTGGGCAGGTTGCGCAGGCGCAGGTCCTCACGCAATTGTAGTTCAGCTTCGGCGTGTAGCCACGTGAAGTCGCGCCCTGGGTGCAACTTCAGGTAGCTTTTGATGGCTGCTGGATCCTTGTCCAGGGCGATCACCACGATGGGGATCACACCGGCGTATTCCTTCTGCAAGTTCTCCAAGCCCACCATCTCCAACTCGCAGTAGGTACACCAGGTGGCGGTGATCACAAGGCACACAGGGCCCTCGTTCAGCACCGCCATGTCGGCGGCATTGCCGTTCAGGTCCAGCAGGCGTAAAGCCGGTAGCGTGCTCCCCTTGCTCATGGCGGTAAGGTCCCACAGCATGTTGGCAGCAAGGTGTCGGTGTTCCGCATAGGCCGATCGCACCGAAGCCTGCTCCAGCATGTCTTCCACCGCTTTCCGGCGCACGTGCTGGCTGTTGTAGTGCGTGTAGAGTTGCTCCAAGGTCACCAGTTCCCGCAGTCTGCCGTCATCCTTCAGGAAGTCGTGCCGGGCAAAAATGGCGGTCAAACTGTCCAGTTCACCCAAGGCCATGGCACGTTCCAAGTCACGTTGATGATGGCGGACGGCGAAGGAGAGCAGGTGGTCCTCGAACATGCCAAGTACAAAGCGCATATACTCGGGATCGGTATACAGCATCGGCCGCTCCTTCAGGTAACGTTCGTACAACTCGCGGTCGTTCGCTCGTGGCCCATGGCGCAAGCCTGCGATGCCGTACTCCAGATAACCATCGAACCAAGGGTCATCGATACCGCGGTAGAAGCGCTTCAGCTTCTGCTCGAAGGTATCCACACGCGCGGTGGAAAGGGCCGGTGTTACGAAGAGGGTGGGAGGGCGGCTGGTGGTATCCGGCAGCTCGCCGCTTTTGCGCTGGATGTCGAATACCTGCATGCCCGCCGCATCATCTGTGGCCAGGTCCTCCATGAGGAAATCGTCCAGGCGTTCGTTCAGGTCGGATGTCAAGGCGTTCACGTCCAACGCATCCATATCGTGGAAGACGATGGGCACGCGCACCGGTCGGTTCAAGCTGCGGGGAACGCGTGGATCAGGCCCCGGCCATTCCACATTGAGCACACTGCCAGAGCGCACGTAGAGGTCGGCGACGGCATCGGCGATACGCAACTGCATGCGCACCGTTCCTTCCACCGAGCCGCTCAATGTGGCTTTCCCGTCTTCGCCCAGGGGAGCTTCGGCAACACGCACGGTACGCAGGGTTATGAGGTCGTCGTAGCGGTACAGCAGCACGGCCTGCCCGGTTTCCTTGGGCGCTGTTACGTGTACGGTGAAGGATCCCGCAAAGCCCGCGAGATGCAGCACCAGTACTGCGGTCAACGACAGAAGTTTCCTCATGGCTTCACAGCGCGCATATCCATGGGAACCAACGTGGATACATCGCCCTTATTGGCCAGGATCTCGCGCACGATGGTGCTGCTGATGTGCGCGTGCTCGGGAGCAGAAGGTAGGAAGATGGTCTCCACCTGACCGAGTTGTCGGTTCACAAGCGCGATGCTGCGCTCGTAGCCATGGTCCGTGCTGTTACGCAGGCCACGCAGAATGAAGGAGGCACCCTCGCGTTTGCAAAGTTCGTAGGTCAGGCCCTCGAAGGCGACCACCTGTACTTTCGGCTGGTCAGCGAAGGCTTCCTTGATCCAGGCTTCCCGCTGTTCAATGCTGAACATGGTCTTCTTGCTGTTGTTCACGCCCATGCCGATGATGATGCGATCGAACAAGGGCAGCGCCCGCAGAACGATGGACACATGGCCGATGGTGATGGGGTCGAAGGTGCCGGGGAATACCGCGGTGGGAGAGCTCATTCCGTATCCGTGTTTTCGTGCTGTTCCGCTTCCTCGCGACCAAAGAAGATGAAGTGGATCAGGCCGTATTTCCGGGTATACCGATAGTTCGCCACCTGGCTCATGTCCACCTTTTCGGAATGCTCCAGGATCACAACGCCATCGGGCTCCAACAGGCCAGCTTCAAGTACCAATGTAGGTATACGCGCAAGGTCCTCCATCGCGAAGGGAGGATCGGCGAATACGATGTCGTAGCGGCTGCGATGCATGCGCAGGAAGCCGAATACATCGCCGCGCAGGATCCGCCAGTTCTTCACGCCCCAGCTTTCGGCAGTGCGCTCCATGAACGCCACGAGCTTGCGGTCCTGTTCCACGGAAAGCACGGACTGCGCACCGCGCGACAGGAATTCCAAGGAAACGTTGCCTGTGCCTGCGAAGAGGTCCAGCACACGGATATCCTCCAAGGCGTGGTTGTGTTGCAATACGTTGAACAGCCCTTCCTTGGCGAAGTCCGTGGTGGGGCGCGCGTCCATTTCCGCAGGTGGGGAAAGCCGGCGGTTGCTGTATGTGCCACCTATGACACGCATGCGAACTGCTCCAATGCGGCCATCCAGCGGTAGGCCTGGCCCTGTTCAGTGCCGGTGGCCAGCTCCAGCGAGCAAGCGGCTGTGCATTTTTTCACGTAGCGGGCAAGTAGGTCCCGTTCCGCATCGCTCAGTGACGCGCCGCCGTAATGCAGTTCCACCTCCTTTGGCGAAAGGCCCGTGCGCTCCAAGGCCAGCAGCGTGAAGTACAGCACATCGTGTGCTGAACGGGCCGGATAGGTATTGCTCAAGAGCAGCTTGCCGTGGTCCACAGCGGCGAGGTCCAGGCGATCAACTCCGCGGTGCAGGACCATAGCGGCGCGGTCGGTACCATGCGCCTTCGCGCAGCGCACCATGAGTCCTTGCATGGGCAATGCACGTGCATGCGGAAAGCGTTTCAACACGGCATGTTCATCGCGGTCATCGTGGACGTAGATGCATGTGGCGCCCAAACTGCGCACCGGTTCGTCGCGCAGTGCTCCGCTGGGTAGGCCGCCGTGCACCAGGGCAAGGTGTTGGGCTTCGGTGCCTGGAGCAAGGGCACCATCTGGAACCAAGGTGCTCCACTCGGGCAGGGAAACAAAGGACACGGTCACCGGATGGCTGGGCAATTCGGGAGAGCTGAGGATATGCTGACCAACTCCCCAGTACAATGCTACCGCTGTACCATCGTCCACCGCATGCACTGCACAAGCAGTTACGTGCTGTCCGGTCAGGATGCTCAAATGCCAGGCCCGTTCCCGGGTAGGGTCGTACCGGGGCGACTGTTGGCTCCCGCTCTCCATGGGCTTATTCGCCGCTCCAGTTGCCCGCGGTGCTGGCCTTCTCCATGTTGCCCACCATCAAGGTATCACCGGCCACAAGGGGGCTGGGGTCCTTGGCCAGGAAAACAGGAACATTGCGGCCGCTGCTGCTGATCACGCCTGCACGCAGTATCCACTGCTTATCGCTGGTGGGGGAAAGCGTGAATTTCGCTGGGTCGAAAGGATATGTGCGATCTTCCAAGGCACGAGGAGACATGAAGAGGGAGTCCAAAGCCGGAGCGTTGATGGTATCGCGCTCGATGATGCCCAAAGCCAAGGCCTCCACCTCGGTGAGGGTGTCGGGCACTTGTCCCACGGCGCGGATCATCACGATCGAGCCATTGTTCACGAATTCGTTCAAGGTGTTGAGGTCACCGGTGAAGGTGCCGTAGGCCTGCCGGAAGCCCAGCTGGGCTGTACGCAGGTCCTTCAGGCCTTGGATCACCCGACTGTCGTTGGCGCGCTTGGCGAGGTTGAACTCCTGTACCTCGGCGATCGCACGGTAGTTGCGATAGACCAGGAATACCGATACAACCCCGAACACGAGCCCAAGGATGAGCCCCACCTGACGGCTTATGATCCCCAGCTGGAGCAGCAGGGATACCAGGCCCGCGATCAGCGCCAGAAAGGCACCGAGCATCACCCACGTGTTCTGGCCTTGTGTGGCAACTACAATGTGGAGGGCAGCGCCAAGAATAGTCAATACAACTGGAAAGATGTAGCTGGACAGGGTCTTCATGAGGGGTACTCGGATGTGCTTGCCGAGGCGCCCAAAAGTAAGAGAAGGTTCCGGCTCCCGCTCCCCTTCATTCGATTTGGGCCGAGGTGCGGTGTCCTTTGGACCGGCAGAGGGGCCTCGGAGCGGTCTGCGGTAGCTCCCAACCTGTCATTGCGAGCCTGTCTGCCAATAGGCAGGCGCAGCGAAGCAACAACTTTCCCCAACCCTCAACAGGTTCAGTCGACCCAATGGCTCCGTTGCATCCCGATACGTATCAGGACGGAGGACGCTACAGGTGCCCTGTAGCAATAACCCTCAACCCTCAACCTCCAACCTGTCCTTCTATCCTTCCGATCTCAGCGACAGGCAATTACGATACGTATCGGAAGCCTGTCGGACAAACCTCATCCTCCATAGCTTTCGCCCTGCCCATGGCACAGCCCTCCACACTCACCGAAGAGCTCCTGACCGCACTTGGCCACCCGCCAACACCCGGCCAGCAGCGCGCGGCTTATGCCTTGGACCGTCTGTTGGCCTCCCAACGCCCACAGGCTACATTAGTGCTGAAGGGCTACGCTGGAACCGGAAAGACCACCTTGGTAGGTGCGTTGGTGAAAGTACTTTCCCGCCAGAAACGGCCCGTGGTGCTCATGGCGCCTACCGGCAGGGCAGCAAAGGTGTTAAGCACGTATGCCCGCGCTACGGCGAGCACTATCCACAGGCGCATCTACCGCGTGAATGCCGACGAGGACGGCTATGGTGGCATGTCCGTGGGCGTGAACAAGGACGAAGGCGCGCTCTTCGTGGTGGACGAGGCCAGCATGATCGGACGGGGTGGGGGAGATGGCTCCTTCGGCGATCGCGACCTGCTCACCGACCTGTTCCAGCATGTGTTCTCGGCACTAGGCTGCAAACTCCTGCTCATTGGCGATCCCGCCCAGCTACCACCCGTGGGTAGCCCCCATAGCCCCGCACTCGATGTGAAAGAACTGGCCTCCCTGGGCCTAACCGCCGGACAAGTGGAAATGACCGAAGTGGTCCGCCAGGCCGAGGCGTCCGGGATCCTCGTCAATGCCACCGATCTAAGGGCGCTGCTTGCCGCTCAGCCTGAAAAGGAGGCAGGAGCAGGGGCAACTGCTCCTGCCCCTGTTCTCGCAAGCTTGATCCCAACTTTCCAAGCCTTCCCCGATGTACAGCGCATAGACGGCCACGATCTTCAGGATGCCCTGGAAACAGCCTACGGCCGCGACGGTGCTGATGAGGTATGTGTGATCTGTCGTAGTAACAAGCGGGCCTACCAGTACAGCATGCAAGTGCGGGCAAGGATCTATGACTACGAGGAGGAACTGTGCCCCGGCGACCGCTTGATGGTGGTGAAGAACAATTACTTCTGGGCCGGCAAGAACGGCCGTCCGGAGCTGATCGCCAACGGAGAACCCATTACCGTTAAACGAGTGCATGGTGTCGAAGAGCGCTACGGCCTTCGCTTCGCGGACATCACCGCCAGCTGGTGGAACGGCATGGAGGAGCGCGAACTCGATGCCAAGGTGATGCTTGATGTACTGGCTGCGGAATCACCAGCCTTGCCGGGTCCACGCCTGCGCCTCTTGAACCAAAGTGTGATGGAAGCCAGCAATGCCACCACCAAGTCCAAACGCTTCAGGGCCATGAAGGAGGACCCCTACGCCAACGCGCTACAAGTGAAATATGGCTACGCTGTCACCTGCCACAAGGCACAAGGTGGCCAATGGAACACCGTCTTCGTGGACCAAGGTTATGTCACTGAAGAGATGATCGACACCGAGTACATCCGCTGGCTGTACACCGCGATCACGCGTGCATCGGTGCAGCTGTACCTGCTGAATTTCCACCCTCGGTTCTGGGGTGATGAGGAGTGATCCCTCAAGTCCCGTAGGGACGTGATATGGGTAGAATACAGTGATGCCACATCGTTCTCTCAGTCCCGTAGGTACTGTGTTAATTTCCAAGGGCTGGTCCATGTATTTTCTGCGCT
>JBBEDG010000036.1:0-7810 GCA_040881405.1 Flavobacteriales bacterium
CGGCTTCTCGTTCCTGCTTGGTACAGGGGTGACATCACTTTCATGCAGATACAGGTGCCATGCGCCCTGGCTATATTCCAATGCGCTCATGTGTTCGATCCAATCCCCGGAATTCATGTAGTGTACACTTCCCTTCGGAGTGACAACGTTGCGCATTTGGGGCTGGTGGATGTGCCCGCATACCACATGTTGGAATCCTTCATGCAGCGCAATGCTGGCGGCGGTCTCTTCGAAGTCGCTGATATAGGCCACCGCACGTTTCACGCTGTTCTTGATGCGCTTGCTGAAACTCATCCGGGGTCGTCCCATGCGCTGCAGGATCCAGTTCACCACCGTGTTGATGCGTATAAGCAGGTCGTACCCGAACCCACCCAGCTTGGCCAGCCATTTGGCGTGTTCCATGCTCGCATCGAAGATGTCCCCGTGGAAGAACCAATAGCGCTCACCGTTCAATGTAAGCTCCAACTTGTCAACCAGTTGCAGGTTACCCAGGATGGACGGACTGTAGCGACGGAGGGCTTCGTCGTGGTTGCCGGTGATGTAGATGACCGGGACTTTGCCGGCCAGTTTCAGTAGGCGCTTCAAAACCTGCATATGGCTCTTTGGGAAGAAGCTTTTCTTGAACTGCCAGATGTCGATGATGTCCCCATTGAGGATGACCATGCGCGGTTTGACGGTGCGCAGGTAGGCGCTGAGTTCACGGGCGCGGCATCCATATGTCCCGAGATGGATGTCGGAAAGCACCAGGATGTCCAATTCACGTTTCATGGTCGCTCACCTGGACTTGCTGTCCGTGGCTCCCCAAAAGTCGAGTTGTTCTGTTGCGCGATCGTGACCTACCGGTTAAGTCGGATCGTACTGTACACCGTTGACTGTTGGTGGCGCACCGACCTTTGTACCATGCATGAACCATTGACCTTGGTCCTTGGGGCCAGTCCGCGGCCCGAACGCTACTCCCATTTGGCGGTTCGGCGCTTGGTGGACCACGGTATTCCTGTTGTGGCAGTAGGGCTTCGCAACGCGTCCATCGGGACTGTCCCCATCCATACTGATCTGCCTGAAGGACTGAAAGTGGATACGGTCACGCTATACCTTTCCATGGCGAACCAGCTTCAATTGCTGGACCGTATCCTGGCCCTAAACCCCAGGCGCATCATCTTCAACCCCGGCACGGAGCATCCGGCTTTCGAGAAAATGGCGGAAAGCCGGGGTATCGAAGTTGTGCGTGGATGCACCTTGGTGATGCTTTCGGTGGGTACTTATTAAAGAATTCCACCAAACAAAAGACCCCTGCCCAGAGGCAGGGGTCTTTTTCATTACAAGCTTCAGGACCTAGCGTCCCACGATGATCTTTTGAGCGCTACTGCCGAGTTCATTGGTCGCACGCACCACGTACATGCCTTCGGCCAACCCGAGTGCACGGCTGCTGATCTCAATGCCCACGCCACCTTGTGGAGCGATCACGTTATCGTAAACGATCGCACCACGCAGATCTTGCACGGTCACTTGCGTGGAGAACCGGTCCATACCTGACACCTGCACATTGAACTGATCGTTGGTGGGATTGGGGAAGATGTTCAGCAATGAACTGCCCGCCACATCGTCCATGCCTACGGCGAGACCGATGTTGATATCGTCCAAGTACAGGTCTCCGCTGAATTCACTGGAGGTGAAGCGGAAACGGAAACGGACATTATTGGTCAGCACACTTTGCGGCAAGGTGATGTTACGTGCCACCCAGTTGCCGGCACCAGGCGTAGCACCGTTGGTCACAAGATTTTGGCCGGCCAACGTGGTGCGCATCTGCCAACTACGACCGCAATCGGTGGAGGAGAAGACCTCCAACTTCTCAGTTACGTTGAGGAGGTCCGTGGTCTGGGTGGAGTAGCTGAAAAAGAAACCAAGTGTGGCCGAGGAGATACCGGAGAGGTTCATGTTCGGGGTGACCAGATCATCGATGTCGCCCCCATTATCAGGGTTGATGATATCGAAGGGGTTGCGCTCGCCACTGTTCAAGCGTACGGAGTTGTTGCCGCTCGAACCAGCCCCTACGTGGCGCTGCCACGAGGTGAAATTGAGATCATGGTTGTGCTCGCTGAAAGGCCAGATGCCCTCGTTCACTTCGAAGCTCTCAGTGTAAGGCGCTTGCCATGCTGCATCCTGATTGGCTATTTCCACAGCGAAATCATCGGATTTCGTCGTTGTGCCTTGTGCGTTGCCAACCGTCAGGGTGACACGCTTGAAGCCGGGGGAGTTGAACTGCACGGTAGGGTTGCGCTGTGTGGAGGTGGCTGGAGTTCCGTCCTGGAAGGTCCATTCCCATGTAGTGGCGAAAGCACGTTGGGAGTTATCGACGAATCGCACGTTGGTGCCTGTGCAGGACATGGCATTGAACGGTACATCGGGGAAGCTCAGGTTGGTTCCAACCTGGGCGTAGAAATCGGCTTCCGGAGCACAGGAAGCAGCAAAACCTTCAGCAACACCCGTTACTTGCAAATTCTGCTCCGTCCAAAGGTTGCTGCGCTCACCAACGTTGGCGAAAGCTGCGGCACGCATGCGTTCCACCTGACCCACCGTGAACATGTAGGAACAGTAGGAATAGTCCATGTAATTCTGGTAGTTCTCCTTGATCGCTGGATCGCATACTGCAGAGTTAGCGGGCGAAGGGCAGGAAGTCCAGCCCTCGGTTATCGGGGTATCCGCCACACCATCATCGCCACATACAACACCTGGTTCGTTGGTGTTTCCCCAAGGGTGGGCCAAATTCAAGTAGTGGCCGATCTCGTGGGTGAGTGTACGCGAGTTGTTGGCGCTGCTGGTTCCGATACCGCCGGTGTAGTTTGCCAATTGCATGATGCCATCGAAGATCTGCAGGAAGCCCGAGGTGGCATCAGGGTAGTAGGCGTAGCCTGCGACACCATCGCGCATGCGCCGGGATATCCACACGTTCAAATACTTGTCGCGGGACCACTGGTTCCTTTTGAAGCGATCTTCACCAATGAAGGTGCCCACGGTCTGGATGCGGTCGATGCCGTTGTGGCAATTACCGAATGGATCCTTGGTCGGCAACGCGAACTCGATCTTCACATCACCGATCAAGTCCTGGAATTCCGGGATGATCAAGTTCTGGTCTGTGTTCAGCTTACGGTAGTCCCTGTTCAGGATGGCCACTTGATCCAAGATCTGCTCATTCGAAATGTTCTCAGTGCCTTTTTGGTGCAGGATATGGAACACGATCGGTATGGTGAGCACGAGTTCATCATCGCGCAATTCGGCACGTTCCGCGATTATGCGCAGGATCTCTTCGTTGTAGCGCGCTTCGCGGTCCAAGTAGCTCGGGTCCTCGGCTATCAGCCGACGGCGCACCTCGTCAGTGCCACACACATGTGGGGCTTGGGCTATAGAAGCACCTGAGATCGTCAGTGCAGCAAGGCCGAGTATCAGATTTTTCATGGAGTAAAGTGTGAACGGTGAGGGATTTGTCGTTTCCAAGCGAGGCCTAAGTTAAGAAGGTGTCACCTATGGTCGTATATCAGAAAGTCGGAAAGGTCATCTTGATCCAAGGAACGGAGTCCGAGATTGGAACATCGGTAGTTCCGCTAAAGTTCGTTTCCATCAGTGGTAGTGCCGTTATTGCCATCGTTCCAGCCGTAATGGTTACTTCTACAGGTATCCCAGTTCAGCACGAATGATGGCGCAAGCCTTGCTCACCTCGACCTGCGTGATGCAGAGCGGCGGAGCTATTCGAAAGGCAGTTGGACAACTCAGGAACCAGAAACCCAGAACACCCTTTTGGAGACAGCCCATCACCACGCGCTGCACCTTTTCCGGATCGCCAAGTTCCGCAGCAAGCATTAGTCCTTCACCACGAACTTCGACAATGGCTGGATGGACCAATAGTTCCTTGAAAAGCCGTCCCATGCGCAGGGCGTTCTCTGCAAGCCTTTCCTCCAGGAGTACTTCAAGCGCGGCCAGCCCGGCCGCACAGGGCAGCGGGTGCCCACCGAATGTGGTGATGTGGCCCAGCATTGGGTCATGGGTGAATAGTTCCATGTTTTCCCTCGAAGCAACCAAGGCACCCATGGGCAGTCCGCCGCCGAGAGCTTTGCCAAGCACCAGGATATCGGGTGTCACCCCGCTATGTTCCATGGCAAAAAGGCGCCCTGTGCGGCCGAAACCGGTCTGCACTTCATCGAAGATGAGCAGTATTCCAAGGTCGGTGCAACGGCTGCGCAAGGCTTTCAGCCATGCTTTGTCGGGAACGCGAACTCCGGCATCCCCTTGGATGGGTTCCACCACCACTGCTGCCATGTTGCCGTTCAGCAGGTCAAGATCCTCGATACGTCCGAAAGCGATATGGTGTGTGTCCGGAAGCAGTGGACGGTTCCGGTACTTCTTGGTTTCGTTGTCGGTAAGGCTAAGCGAACCATGGGTGCTCCCGTGGTAGCTCTTGCGACAACCGATCAGGCCCGTTCTGCCTGTGGCGCGCTTGGCCAGTTTCAGCGCTGCTTCGATGCCTTCGGTGCCACTGTTCACGAAGTATACGCTGTCCAACCCTTCGGGAAGCATTCCGGTGAGCCGCTCCGCGAAACGCACTTGGGGTTCTTGGATGAACTCGCCGTAAGGGATCACGTGCAGGTAGCGGTCGCATTGGTCCTTGATCGCAGCAATAACCTTGGGGTGCCTGTGCCCAACGTTGTTCACGGCCAGCCCTGCCACAAGATCCAAGTATCGCTTGCCACTGCGGTCGGTAAGCCAACACCCTTCTGCGTGCACGATATCCAAGGCCATTGGGTGCTTGCTCGTCTGGCCCAGGTGCTGCTGGAAGGCTGTCGTCAGGGTATCCATCGGGCTGCGAAGTTCGCTCGCAGAGTTCGTGCGACAGCGCACCGCGATGCATCAGCGCCGTGGAGGTGGGCCTTGGCCATCACCTTTAGGCTCACCCATGCGATCCTTGAAGTTGCGCAGTACTTCGCGGCGGAAGTCGTTTTCCGCCTTCTGGAGAGCTACGGTACGAACTGCTCCGATGGACTTCACAAAGCGCTCGCTGTAGCTGCGTTCAAGGTCCAATTCCTCTTGGCGACTGGCGTGGTGCCTGGCCAGCATGTCCTTCGCCTGGGCCTCGGTGAGGGATACCGTTTTGTCCTCCCCAGGCCGTTGCAGCGCCCTGCGCCCGGACCGGAGTTCATCTCGCGCATCATCGAACGCATTGTAGATGGGCCAGAATTCCTGGGCTTCGGAAGGGCTGAGACCGAGCTTTGTGGTGATGTATGCCGATCGTTGGGCCTTGATCTCCTTGAGTCTTTCCTTATTCCCTGATACATCGTCCTGCGCAAATGCGCCCAAGGAGCAAAGCAGCGCACAAGCAGTAAGGAATGGGAGTATGATGCGTTCGTTCATAGCAGTTCTGTAAGTTGTTCAAGGGTGAGTTCTTCCCTTTCGAGGTACTCCTCAAGGTCTTCCGTGGCGAGGCCACTTCCTATTCCTTTCCCCAGTGCCGGCTCCGCATAGAGGATCGAGACGAGTTCTTGGTCTTCCCAATACGTTGGATCGAACTCGGCAAGGACTTCGGTGCTCTGGTTATTACTCTCTACGGGAGTGGGAAGTGCCCAGTAGAAAGTGGCCCCTGCCACGAGAAGGAATGCCGGAACGAGGGCCGGACGAGCAAGAACGAAGGCGATCCCGTGCATGGCGAGGAGCCGTTCGCGGAGGCTTGCAGGCTTGGCCACCCGCTTTGCCATGCTGTGCGGGAAGCGGCCGAAGAAACCGTCGGGTACAACGAATGGGTCGTGCCCGGCCAGCTTCTTCAAATTAGGCGCATCGCGCAGTTCGTCCGTTCCGTGTTCCATGGTGCTATGTTCAAGACGGCGAAGTGCCACCCTTGGTTTGATCCGTGACCAACCATTCCTCAACTTTTTTAACAGCGATGTGGTAACTGCTCTTCAGAGCGCCCACGCTGGTTCCGGTTATGGCGCTGATCTCCGTGTACTTCAGTTCCTCGAAGTATTTCATGGTGAACACCGCGCGCTGCTTGTCCGGAAGGCGCATCACAGCCCGTTGGAGCCTGCGTTGGATCTCCTCTCCGCTGAAGTGTTCGCTGCTGTCCAGTGTAGAGGTGAGCTGTTCCACCACAGCGTCGTGGCTTACGAAGAGCCCGCGGCGTAAGGTCCGCAGGTGGTTGAGCGCTTCATTGTGGGCTATACGGTACAGCCAGCTGAAGAGGGGGGCATCACCACGGAATCCATCGATACCGCGCCAGGCCTTGATGAACACTTCCTGTAGCACGTCCCGGGAGGCATCGTGGTCCGTGAGCATCCGCCGCACGAAGCGGTAGAGCGGCTCCTGGTACTGGCGAACCAATAGGTCGAAACCGGAGTGCCGTGTATCCTGCGCGCGCAGCAGTGCGAGCAGTTCGCTGTCGGAGCGGTCGCTCATGGCGCTCCAAGGTGGTTGGAACCTATTTGCGTGCCAGTGCCCGTTTGGCAGCAGCCACGATATCCGGTGTGTCCAATCCGTATTTCTTCAGCAGCTCTTCCGGTGTACCACTTTCGCCGAAACTGTCGTTCACGGCCACATATTCCTGTGGCTTGGGCATGTGCGCGGACAAGGTCTGCGCAATGGCATCCCCGAGTCCTCCGTACTTGTTGTGTTCCTCGCAGCTTACCACACATCCCGTCTTCTTGGCTGAGCTTAGGACCGCCTCGGTATCCAATGGTTTGATCGTATGCACATTGATCACTTCGGCTCTTATGCCCTCCTTGGCCAGTTCTTCGGCGGCTTTCAACGCGTTCCAGACCAGATGGCCACAAGCGAAGAGGGTCACATCGTCACCTTCCACCAGCACCTGCGCCTTACCGATCTCGAATGGCATGTCGGCCGGAATGAACACCGGCCACTTGGGCCTGCCGAAGCGCAAGTACACAGGGCCTTCATGAGCAGCAATTGCGATAGTGGCCTGGCGTGTCTGGTTGTGGTCGCAGGGCACAACCACGGCCATGCCGGGTAGCATGCGCATCAGCCCGATGTCCTCCAGGATCTGGTGGGTGGCACCGTCCTCGCCCAACGTAAGCCCGGCGTGGCTGGCGCAGATCTTCACGTTCTTGCCTGCGTAGGCTATGCTCTGGCGTATTTGATCGTACACCCTTCCAGTGCTGAAGTTGGCGAACGTGCCTGTGAACGGGATCTTACCGCCTATGGTAAGGCCGGCCGCCATGCCCATCATATTGGCTTCGGCCACACCCACTTGTATGAAGCGCTCGGGGAACTCCTTCTGGAAGGCATCCATTTTCAGCGATCCAGTAAGGTCGGCGCACAGGGCGACCACATCGGGGTTCGTACGACCCAGTTCAAGCAGGCCTAAGCCGAAGCCGCTGCGGGTGTCCTTTTGGTCGAGGATGGGATAGGTGCTCATGGTGCGCTTGGGATGGTGCGGGGTTGGTCAAAAGGTCAAGCTGGTGGCGCGGCCGCTTTCGATGGTCACGTCCTTGGAAATACTAAGTTCGGTGCGACGCGCGCTTCGGCTGCGGTAGGTGACCTTGTAGCTGCCAGGAAGCAATCTCACCTGCATGCGTTGCGCGTTCGGATCAAGGTCGGCGATCCATTCCAATTGGTCACCTTTCTTCAAAAAGATGGACCCGTGTCCGGTGGCGCTGGGCAGTATGTTGAGCACTCCGCTGCGGGGCACCACAATATCCGTTCGCTTGTCCTGCTCAATGCGAACATCGGGTATCAGCAGGCGAGGCAGTGTCAGCACTTCGAGGTCGTAGGTGCCGGCACGGAGGCGTTGGGTTGTGCCCACTTCCTGGTGGTG
>JBBEDG010000037.1:0-7807 GCA_040881405.1 Flavobacteriales bacterium
CTTCAAGGACTAAGGCAATGAGAAGATCAGCTCGCAACTGTTGTTGTTGCTGCTGGAACTGGTGAAGCGCAAGGGCGTGAAGGACCAGTACGTGGTGGAGTGCAGCGAAGCCGAGGCCGAAGTGAACCCCGTGCTCGTTCACTATTTCCGCGAACTGTACGGCATCGAGTTGCCGGATACGATCGATCTGGAAGCGTCCAGTGTGGAGGACCTGGTCAGCAGCATTCGGCAGCAGGCGAAGAACTGTGGGTCGGAGATCGAGCTCGATCTGGTGGACAAGCCGCGTATCGAACTGGTACACGCTGCGGCACGCCAGGCCTTCACCCGCACTTTGCGCCGCGCACGCCGCCATGCCAGTGGTTTCGATCCGCGCAGCTTCAACTACACGTATGGCAGCGAAGGCTTCGCACCGCTCGGCCTGCAACTCTACCAGCGCAAGGTGCGTCCGGCCGCCAGTACCTTCGAGTACATCATCAACGAGGATATCCGCCCCGGCGTGGAGCACGCCAAAGGCAGCACCGGCCGCAGCTTCTACAACACGGTGGAAGAAGGCGATGCCAACCCCTACCACTGGGAGGTGGACCTGTGCAACGTTACCCTCGGCAACTTCAATGCGCGGCGCATGTCCTTGGTGCGCGACTATGACCATATCATCGAGGCCAACACCAAGGACGATGTGTTCAGCCTGCTCTTCAGCGACCAGCCAAGGCCCGTGGAGGAAAGCGCTGGAACGCGTGCACCGCTCGCCGATCGTTTCCCCATCATCCAGGCCGATCCCACCCAAACGCGCGCCATCGAACAGGCCGCCGAGGGTGGTAGCTACATCATCCAGGGGCCGCCGGGCACGGGCAAGTCGCAGACCATCACCAACCTCATCGCGTACTATGTGGGTGCCGGGAAAAAGGTGCTCTTCGTGTGTGAGAAACGCGCCGCGTTGGATGTCGTGTTCCACCGCTTGAAGCAACGGGAACTCGATGAGGTCTGCTGCCGCGTACACGATTCCCAATCCGATAAGAAGGCCTTCATCCAGGACCTCAAGCAGACCTACGAGACCTTCCTGAAGAGCACGCTGGACAAGACCTCCATCGCTCGTGAACGCGCGTCGGTCATCGGTCGCATGGAGGAGGAGTTGGGCCGTATCGAGCACTTCCACCAACGGATGCGCGAAGCCCAGGAGAGCACCGGTATCCCGCTGCACGCATTGCTGGATCGCCTCATCGCCGACCGGGACGACAGACTACATACGCTGGACGTGATCAGCTTGGAGCGCATCCCCGATCATGCTTCGTGGTTGGCCGTGGACCGCTTGGTGCGCGAGTTGGCCGCTGCGCTGAAGGACCTGGGCCTTTCACCGATCGCGGCCGAACATCCGCTGATCGCAGCGCAAGCCGATCTCCTGAACAGCGATCAGCCCCTTGGGCGCATCGCGGAACAGTGGGAGAAGGCAGCACCGGTGTGGGAGCGCATCAACGAAGCACTGGATGCCATTACGATCCCGGCGGGCATGAGCGATACGCTCGGCGAGTTGATGACGCTTGTGGGCGGTGCGCGGAAATTGGAGCCGACCGCATCCCGTGGTCGCATCGGGATCTTCGAGAGCGGTAGTGAGGAGGGTCGGCGCTTCGATGCCGATGTGGAAGCCATCGACACGCAGAAGCGCACCGCCACCAAAGCTGCGGAAGCCACCGCGCATTGGAAACAGAAGCCCAACGCCGTGGATGCGCGCGCCGCTCGTGAGCAATGGGATCGCGTGAACAAGGGTTTCTTCAAGTTCCTGAACGGCACGTACCGCAGGATCAAAGCACTTGTACAGTCGAGCTATGATCTGAGCAAACATCAGGTAAGACCGGAAGTTGCGCGTCTGTTGGAGGACCTCACTGCGGACCACGATGCGCAAGAGAAGCTTGTGGAATTGCAGCATGCAAGCCAGGAGCGCTATGGTTTCGAGGACAATGCACTGAGCCGCGAACTCATCCGCTTGCTACGCGATCGGCAACGCGATGCCAAATGGAGCACACTGCTTTCCATGGAAGCCGGTGAGATACTGGAACTCGCAGCACTGGGGAGGGATCTCGATCGTTTCGTGGAACAGATCCGTCCCTTGAACGCTTATTGCGAAGAGCTTCCGATCGCCAAAGTGGAGCCTTGGATGGAAGCCGTGAAAGCCTCCCTGAACGGCTTCACGGGCCTGTTGCCCTACCTGCGCGAGATCGCCGCGCTGGAGCCTCGGATGCGCAACTTCCTCACCCACCAGCGCATCGGTGCGAATGCCATGGCCTACCTCACCGGCTACAAGTCCTTGCAGGAGATCTATCGCAACGACAGGCTCTTCGATAAGCTCGACGGCCTTTCCATCCTGCACAGTGTAAAGCAGCTCAATGCCCTGGAGAAGCGCTACCTCGATGTGAACGTGGACCATATCCGTGCATCGGTCAGAGCACATTTCGAACGGCATGTGAAGATCTCCGAAACGAGCGTTACCGGCTTGGGGCCTGAAGATCGTGCCACCAAGAAGGAATGGACCGTGGGGCGCCGGATCCTGGAGAACGAGTTCGGCAAATCGATGCGGTACAAAAGCATCCGCGAGCTGATCGGCAAGGAGAGCGGTCCGGTGGTGATGGGCCTGAAATCCGTGTGGCTGATGAGTCCGCAGAGCGTGTCGGACATCCTGCCCATCGACACACAGCTCTTCGATGTTGTGATCTACGACGAAGCCAGCCAGATCACCTTGGAAGAAGGCGTGCCGGCCCTGTTCCGCACGGCGCAGACCATTATCGTGGGCGACGAGATGCAGATGCCACCCACCAACTTCTTCAACACCAGCACCGGCGATGTGGACGAGGATGAGGAAGCCACCGAGGAGCGCATCGGCATCTCCCTCGATGCCGACAGCCTGCTGAGCCAGGGCGTGCGCAAGTTGCCCGGTGTGATGCTCGGTTGGCACTACCGCAGCAGGCACGAGAGCCTCATCAGCTTCAGCAACGCTGCCTTCTACGGTCGTGGGTTGCTCACCATACCCGATCAGCAACTGCCCCACGCGGACCATGCGGCCATCGTAGTGGAAGACGCCACCGAGGCACCCGGCCATGTAAGCGCGTTGAGCGATCGCCCGATCAGCTTCCACCACCTGAAGAACGGCGTGTACCACGAGCGCCGCAATCCACAGGAGGCGCAGTACATCGCCTTGCTCATCAAGGAAATGATCGGAAAGGGAAGGAGCATCGGCGTGGTGGCTTTCTCCATCGAACAGCAAGCGGCCATTGAGGAAGCCTTGCAGGAATTAGCCACGGCGGACAGGGACTTCGAGGCGCGCTTGGAGGAGGAATACCAGCGCGTGGAGGATGATCAGTTCGTGGGGCTCTTCATCAAGAACCTGGAGAACGTGCAGGGCGATGAACGCGACGTGATCATCATGAGCGTGTGTTATGCGCCCAACGCCAACGGCCGCATGCTCATGAACTTCGGGCCGATCAACCGCAGGGGCGGGGAGAAGCGCCTGAACGTGATCTTCTCACGGGCCAAGCGCCACATGGCCATCATCAGCAGCATCACGGCCACCGACATCAAGAACGAACACAACGAAGGCGCCAACTACCTGCGGCGCTTCCTCCAGTATGCCGAGCGCCTTTCCGCTGGTGAACAGGATGCAGCGGCCACGGTGCTCGATGGCCTTTCGCTGACCAATGCCCTCCACCGCAGCGAACGGGTGGCGGCCATGGCCACGCAGATCGCGGAACGGCTTGTGGCTGGCGGGCACAATGTGGATCGGCAGGTGGGCAGTTCCTACTTCCGCTGCGACCTGGCTGTGCGTGCCAGCGATGGTAAGGGCTATCGTCTGGGCATCCTCATCGACTCCGATGTACACTACCGCAACAACGATGTGCTGGAGCAGTACTGCCAGCGCCCCGAGTTGCTGCGCGCCTTCGGCTGGAAGGTGATCAGCGTACTGGCCAAGGACTGGTTCCAGAACCCTGAGCAGGTGATGGAGCGGTTAGCGCGGGCATTGCGCGGTGAAGAGGAGGTGGCGCCCGAAGTGGTCATCGAGCCCTTACGGCCTGAGTTGCCCGTGATGCCGGAAGCCCCGGTGCTGCCTGAAGCACCTCCCGAACCGGCCCCCAACTCATCGCCGGATGCAACACCTGTGGCTGGCTCTGCGGGATTCGAGCGCTTCGAGTGCACGGAGGACGGCAGCAGCAAATTCTGGGAGGTGAAGGTGGAAGGCCTTGCCTACATAGTGCGCTATGGCCGCATTGGTACAGCAGGACAGTCACTTACCAAACAATTCGCTGACGAAGCCACGGCCCAACGTGAGATGGAGAAGGTGCGTGCGAAAAAGGAGGAGAAGGGGTATCGGCGGGTGTAAGGGTCGAAAAGACAAGCCATTGTGGAAGGCCATGTGGCCCCTTGGGGAGGCAGAAAGGCTGATCCGCGGCCGATCACCTACCTTCGCCGCTCAAACTACGAATCATGGCACAGGACCCACAGGCGCAAGCCATCCGCAAGCGTAAGGCAACGATCAAGATCGCCAAGCGCAAGGCACAAGCAGAAGCAGCTGCACAGGCTGCCCCAACGACGACAAAGAAGGCCAAGGCCTGAGTCCCTTTACCGCAGTGAACAAAGCCCCGTCGCGAACGGGGCTTTTTCGTTGCCGGATACTTTCGGAAAGGAGGCGGGCAGGCGGTCCAAGTGCTGCTCAGGAGCATTGGGATCTACCTGAGCATCCCATATGCCCGTTCATCCGCCCAGGTCCAACTGCGCCACGAGCGCTCTGGATATTCGTCCATGAATCGACCGGTACGCTCGGCGATCACGTCCCCGTAAACCCTGGGCTCCATGTACAGCGATCTGCTGAAACTATCGCTGTCCAACATCCGCTGGTTATATGTGTCGATCCGTTCCAAGGCATGCTGCTCCTGCGCCAGCCAGGGTAGGGCTTTATCGCTTAGTGTGGCCATGAAATCCAGGTGAATGAAGGACTGGTCCTGCTTGGAGAAGTTGTAACGGGCGATGAACACATCCCAGTTCACGAATGCCATCAAGAGCAGGATGGAATAGGCGGCGAAGGCGTTCCACCGGAACAGGAAATGGCGCGATCGCTTGTCGCGCACCTTCAACCCAACAATGAAGAGGCCGATGATGACCGCGACCAGGAAGAACACCACGCCGATGCGCTTGTAGGCCAGTGCGTAGTGGTGGATGTACCAATAGTTGCGGATGCCCACACTGATGGCGAGTACCATGTTCTGCGCGAGCCAGAGGAACGCCAAACGCCTCAAAATACTGTTGCTCCTGTGGAAATTCTGGTTGGCCCGGAAGAACCAGAGCACAATACCTGCGCCGAGCAGGATCGAGAGGATGAGCAGGTAAGTGCCTTCGTGAACGAACTGCTTCAGATACTGCCCATTGAAACTGAAATCGAACCATACGTGGCGAATGTCGAGTACGTTCACCAACAGGAGCAACAGGTTCAGGAGACCGAGCAAGAGAACGCCGGTGCGCAATTCGTAGCGAAGTGCCAGCATGCCTTGAAATGGACCTCGGGTCCGTCGGCGTAGCAGGTCGTCGGTGGCGGGTTCCATCCACCCTATCATGCGCGGGATGGGGGTGCGCTGAAGTACGATGTTGGTGGCGGAAAGCCCCAATAGGAAGGTGAATGCGAAAGTGATGTCGATGCCAATGAAGAGCTGTTCGATGCCTGCCCAGAAGCGGCCCACCACCTGGTCGAAATGCGGGTTGGAGCTCTGGTAGAGAACCATGAAGAGGGCCAGTACCAAGAGCACAGCGACCAGCGTCCCTGCCGTGCTGCGCCCCATGCGTGGCACCACACGACCGATGCGCGTGGCCTGCAGGCTATGGAGGAAAGCACGCTGGGCGGGCAGTACATGGCGCAACCCGAGAAGCATGGAATGGTTCAAGGCGTGCAACTGTGGCGCAAGAAGTACACCCACGAAAAGGAGCAGTGAAAGGACGTTCAATGCACGCGCCAGATCGGATCCATGAAGAACCACAAGGATCGCAGTGACGATGGTGCCTCCTCCTGTGAGCAAGAGTTCGCGCGTCGGTTCCGGTCGGCGCATCCACCAAAGGAGGCCCACTACGGGTAGCTCGAAGAGCAGGAGGTTCAAGCCCATTTGCTGTCCATGGAACAGGCTTGCGAAGAGCAGTGCGAAGAGTAGGCAGAGGAGCGGGACGGGTGGGGTAGTGCGCATGGTGGCGAGGTCGCTGGATGAACGACATTCATCGACGATCAGTATGATCCAATCGATGAAATCCTAGGCGGGTTGTTAACGCTGGGGATACGAAGTGCTCAGGCACAGGTAAGAATGAGGTAATGCTGCCAAGGGACCTTTGCCCCACGAACAGCAGCACTTCAGAATGTCCTACGCTCCAAGCCCATCGACTTTGATCCACGGCGGATATCGATGGCTCCTTGCCTTCGTATTGATCTTGTCGGCCTTTGTGGCCGGAGCGCAATACAACGTAGGCGACCTGGGCGCTGTTGCCAACGGCAATTGGACCACCGCTTTGGTGTGGCGCACTTGGAACGGAACAGCATGGGCCGCACCAGCTGCCGTTCCCAATGCCGGTTCCACGGTGCATATCCTGGCAGGCAACACTGTGGTGGTGAATGGTGCCGGTCCGTATTCCGTGCAGAACCTTACCGTGGAGGCTGGCGCCAAACTTTGGACCAACAACAATGCGACCAACGTTTATCTCAGCATCTACGGAACCACCTTACGCTGCAATGGACAGATCGGTGATGGCGCCACCTTCGATGGACTAAGCTTTAACATCGATGGCGCCAATGTGCTTATTTCAGGCACCGGCCAGTTCGATGCCAGCCGCTTGCGCAAGAACGACGGTGTGAATAACACCACCAATTTGTCCATCGCCATGGACATCAATTTGCGTTTCAACTCGGCGAGCACCACGCAGATCTACAACAACTACGGAGCGCCCACGGTCCAATCCCGCTTCAACGTAACGGTGGAGTCCGGTGCCACCGTGAACCTTACGGGCGCTGTGGGTAGCGGTAACGTATCCATCGACGGTATCGATGGTGCTTCTCCGGCCCACCGTGGAGGGACTTTCCGGGTATTGGGTACGCTCAACATTCCCGGTATCCTATATCTCACTACCAACAATCCTAATCTAACCTCAGCCTGCCGTTTCGAGATCGGCAACGGTGGAGTTGTGCGCGCGGGCCAGATCAATTCGAACACATCCGGTGCGGCAACCTACCGTCTTGTGGTTGAGAACGGGGGCACGCTGGATTGTACCACCACCCTGGGATGGGACCCATTCTTCAACGCAGGTGCGAGCAACAACCTGCATACATTCCAAGTGAACAGCACCATGATCTACAGCGCGCTGGGCGATCAACTCGTGCGCAGCGTAGGGTACGGCAACCTGACCATTCGAGGCACAGGGGTGAAGTCCTTGGTGAATACGACAACCGTTGCAGGTGACCTCCTGATCTCCAATGCCGATGGTGCTGCTGTGTTGGATGTGGGCATTCCCAATCGGATCATTATCGTGAACGGCGATTGGACGAATTACGCCCAAAGCGGTTTCGAGGAGCGCAATGGTGAGGTGCGTTTCCAGGCTGCGGGACCCAGTACCATCAGCACGTCGGGCGGAGAGATATTCCACACCATGCGCATTGCCAAGGGCGTGGGTAACATAATGTCTTTGGGCTCGGCAGTGACCGTGAACAATGCCTTCCAGTTCAATCGCGGGATCCTCGAATTGAACGGGAACCCTATAACCCTTCTTGGGAGCTTCACCAGCGCGGATGCCTATGCAG
>JBBEDG010000038.1:0-7801 GCA_040881405.1 Flavobacteriales bacterium
CGCCACCCCGGTGGAAGAGCGTGCTGGTTACGTGGAGAACCTGAACGGCCTTCGTGCCACACTGGTGACCGAGTTGGACCAGGTTCGTGGTCGCCTCAAGGATGGAACTCGTTCTGCCGCCGACCGCAAAGCCGATAGCCAGCGTGCTTCGGAGCTCGCACAAGGTCTGGAGCGCTTGGATCGCACGATCAAGCAGATCAGCGATGCTACGGACATGACCTGGACCGACATGCGCGAAAGCTCGTTGAAGTCCGCTGGCGAATTCCGCGAGTGGATGGCCGAGTACGGCATGGCGAGCTGAGGAGGCCACTATCGATCAATACCATGGAAAGCCGGGTGGGCCATTGCGTCCACCCGGCTTTTGGTTTTGCCCATATTCCCAGCCGGGTTACGCACCTTTGTACGCGCCGCTTGTTCAGCGGCATACGGATCTTCAAGCACTCATGCGTATCGGAATTGTGTGTTACCCCACCTTTGGTGGAAGCGGTGTAGTAGCCACCGAGTTGGGTATGGCCTTGGCAGAGAAGGGCCACATTGTGCATTTCATCACCTATGATCGCCCGGTGCGCCTGCGCGATCATCCCAACGTGTTCTACCACGAGGTACGCGTGAGCGACTATCCGCTCTTCGACTACCAGCCTTACGAATTGGTCCTTACAAGCAAATTGGTGGACGTGGCCAAGTTCGAAGGCTTGGACCTGATGCATGTGCACTATGCCATTCCCCATGCATCCGCAGCTTGGATGGCGCAGCGCATCCTCGCTTCACAGGGCATCTTCGTCCCCTTCATCACCACCTTGCACGGTACGGACATCACCTTGGTGGGCCGCGACCCCAGCTTCGAACCGGTGATCACATTCAGCATGGAACGCAGCAATGCGATCACAGCCGTTAGCGAAAGCCTGAAGCGTGATACCTACGAGCACTTCCCGCTCAAACATGCGCATCAGGGAGGACCCGGTATCAAGGTGATCCCCAACTTCGTTTGCGTGCAGCAGTACAAACAAGCGCCCGACCCGGTCATGCGGGAACGCTATGCGCCGAATGGTGAAGCACTCCTAGTGCACGTCTCCAACTTCAGGCCCGTGAAGCGTGTGGAGGACGTGATACACATGTTCAATGTGCTGAGGAAACGAATGCCTGCACGCTTGCTTATGATCGGTGATGGACCGGAAAGGCAGCGTATGCAGGACATGTGTCGCCATTCGGGGTCTTGCGATGTGATACACTTCCTTGGTAAAATGACCCGTCCTGAGGAAGTGATGGCAAGCTGCGACCTCTTCGTGCTGCCCAGCGAAAGCGAGAGTTTCGGTCTTAGCGCATTGGAGGCCATGGCTTGCGGTGTTCCGGTGGTGAGCAGCGATACCGGTGGCCTACCGGAAGTGAACATCCATGGGGTAAGTGGTCTTCTCAGCCCTGTGGGCGATGTGGAGGCCATGGCCGGCAACGCATTCACCATACTGAAGGATGAGGCCAGCCGGGCGCGCTTCCGCGAAGGTGCCTTGGAGCAAGCACAGCGTTTCGATCTTAACCTGGTGCTACCACTGTATGAGAAGTTGTACCAGGCCGTGGTGGCCGAAGTGAAGGGCTGATGGAATTCCTGAGCGAACGGGTCAGTATGGATCGCAAGGATGGGCGCACCAGTGTGGTGATCAGTGCGCGCCGGTCCAAAGCGAATGAAACCTTGCTTGTGACCTGGAGCGTGGCGTGGCTGCTTTGTGGCTTGTACATCGCATACGCCCGAACCGAGCTGCCCCAAGGCGATCCAGTGCGGCAGTATTTGCTGGTCTTCCTGGCCTTTTGGGCCTATTTCATGCTGAAGATCGGCAAGGCCACCTTGTGGCGACTGAAGGGCTTCGAGCTTTGGCGGATCAAGGATGGCACCATCACGATAAAGGACAGCCTCTTCGGCTACGGCAAAGCGACGAGCTACTTCGTGGACAACATCCACAAGCTGGGTTTGATCGACAACGAGCCAAGCTCATGGAAGCACCAATGGAACACCAGCATCTGGGTCATCGGTGGTGAGCGTTTGGGCTTCGAGCATCTGGGCAAGAAGGTCGTGTTCGGAAAAGGATTGAACGAGGATGAGGCGCGAAAACTCGTCCCGATACTGAAGCGGGCGTTGAAGGACGAGCGCAAGAAGGACGTCGGATCTTGATCGATCACTCCGGGTGGATGCGGAACGCATTCCCTCGGACCCGCCGTGTCGGCACGCCGTCGATCAGCTCTTCCACCACCATCGCCTTGGCTACGGGCGACTCCATCACTTCCTCCATGCTGAGCACAGCCCCTGAAGGCACTCCTGCCGTAACGAGCTCATCCAGCAACGCAGCACGCTCGTAACCAGCAATTCGCGCTTGCAGAAGTTCGGCAAGCGCAGCCCTGTTGCCCACACGGTCCGTGTTGCGTGCGAAACGCAGGTCCTTGGGCAGGTCGTCGTGCCCCAGTACTGCACAAAGCGCCCGGAATTGGATATCGCTGCCCACAGCCAGAATGATCCTGCCGCCATCGGCACACAAGAACAGTTCCCCGTAAGGAGCGATGTTCGGATGCAGGGTTCCCAATGGTGCGGGAACATGCCCGGCCATCAGGCAATTACTCGCTTGGTTGATGAGCCCGGTGATCGCCGCTTCTTCCAGCGATACTTCCACAAAGGCGCCGTTGCCCGAGGATGCGCGCTGAAGCAGTGCCAGTAGAAGACCTTCCTTCAATTGGTGCGCGGCCAGCACATCGATCAACGCGATGGGCAATTTGGCGAGGTGGCCAGCATCGGTGCCTGTCATGTTGATGTAGCCTGTTTCGGCCTGTAGCACCACATCGAACGCGGGACGTTCCGGACGGCCGAAGAAGCCACTGATGTGTCCGTGTGCGATGCGCGGGTTCAGCTTGCGGATCCGTTCACGCGTCAGGCCCAGCTTTTCAGCATCCTCGGCCAAGTGGTTGGTGATCAGCACATCGGCCTTGGTCAGAAGCTCGTCCAGTTGGGCACGGCCTTCGGTGGAGCGCAGGTCCACCATGTGGTGCTCCTTGCCATGGTTCACGCTACTGAAATAGGCACTTACAGGCGATGCAGGGTCCTCGCTTGGGAGTTTCCACGAGCGCGTCACATCGCCGCCACTGCGCTGGTTCTCGAGCTTCACAACCCGCGCACCCAGCTCGGCGAAGAACATGCCTACAGCAGGGCCGGCGAGGACGGCTGCGGTTTCGACGACGAGGAGGTCCTTGAGTGGTCCATTGGCCATGTTGGCGAAGGTAGCGGAGTGATATGCATCGGGTGGGATCGCTTGTTGCTTGGAGCAGGAAGGTCCTTCTTTACTGTCCGGTCGGACCAGGTTTGGCCGTGGAGTGGATCTTACCCCGCTCGCTTCGCTCCCCGGGGTTTTTTCTTACCCGCCCTTGCTCGAGCCAACTTGGCTCGGTTGGGAGATGAACAGATCTGTAGAGAAATAACGTTCACTAATTCCCAGGACTGGATTGACCTCCCTTCGGTCGGTCGGACCAGGTTTGGCCGTGGAGTGGATCTTACCCCGCTCGCTTCGCTCTCCGGGGTTTTTTCTTACCCGCCCTTGCTCGAGCAAGCTCGGCTCGGTTGGGCAAGAAAAAACCCCGGCCGCTTCGCGGCCAGGGCTTAGATCACCAAGTGCCCAGGACTGGACTCGAACCAGCACAGCCTTTCGGCCACACGCCCCTCAAGCGTGCGTGTCTACCAATTTCACCACCTGGGCAAGGTTTGCAGTTGTCGGACTGCACTGGTAAGGGGCGGCAAATATACACCGGTAAGGGAAATGGCAAAACGTCAAGCCCAAGTAGGAGGACTCCTAATGGAACAACATGCATCCTGTATGTCACAAACGAAGAAACCCCTCATTTCTGAGAGGTTTCTGTGATCCCGCTGGGGCTCGAACCCAGGACCCCAACA
This sequence comes from Flavobacteriales bacterium, assembly GCA_040881405.1. Classification (GTDB taxonomy): domain Bacteria; phylum Bacteroidota; class Bacteroidia; order Flavobacteriales_F; family PHOS-HE28; genus PHOS-HE28. Next base: position 3,923 of record JBBEDG010000038.1, read on the forward strand.
TTAAAAGTGTTGTGCTCTACCAGCTGAGCTACAGGATCTTCCGACAGTGCTCTTACCGGTAAGGGTCGTTGCAATGGGAGCGCAAAAGTAAACATCCCGACCGAACCGCAAAATGCACGGCCATCTTCTTACTTCTTCTCAATGATCGGTTGTCGCTCGAAGGGCTTGTTCCGGTCGAAGAGATAGCGGTAGGTGGCCAGCGTGCGGTAGTTGTCGGCCCCCAGGTTCTCGCACACTTTCACCATACGTGGATTGAAGTCGCCCACCCAGGTGAGCACGGTATCCTTGTAGAGCTTCTTGTCCACGATGTTCTTCTCACCGAACACGATCAGGGCGCCTTCGATGCCTTTACCCTGCCATTCCTTGGCCACGCCGAAAACGATGCCGGTCATGCTTTGCACGGTACCCCGCCACTTGTGCCATAGGAACTTCAGCTTTCCGATCCAGTTCAGATCCCCGTGAACATAGCGGAATATTTCGTTCAGCTCGGGCAGGCTGATGTACATGGCGATCGGCTTGTCGTCATAGCGGATGAAGATCAACAGGCGTGGATCCATCACTGGCTTCATCGCTTTCACGATCTTCAATGCGGTGGACAGTTCCATGGCTTTGTGGTTCTCGTGGTCCACCCAGGCATCGTTGTACACGGTGCAGAGATCCTCAGCGATCTGTTGCACACTTCGGCCGACGGAGTCATGCATACGGATACGCTTGTCATCTTCCAACTGCTTGTACTTGCGGTGGAAGATCTCCTGTGCAGGCACCAGGGCCGACCGTTTGAAGAAGAGTTGGTTGAACCAGAGCTGGAAGCCATAGTTCTCAAGCAGGTCCTTGTAGTAGGCCGGGTTGTAGTTTGCTCCGTATATGGGCGGGTCGGTGAAGTTCTTGATCAGCAGACCCCAGAACATGTTGCGATCGCCGAGGTTGATGGGGCCGTCCATGGCTTCCATGCCTCGCTCTTTCAGCCAATCGCGCGCGGCATCCAATAAGAGGTTCGCAGCCTGTTGGTCGTTGATGCATTCGAAGAAGCCCATGCCACCAGTTGGCTGTGCTTCCGTGTACGCGGTCTTCGTGTTGATGAACGCGGCTACGCGCCCGATGGCTTTTCCGCTGTCATCGTAGACAACCCAACGCTCCGCCTGACCATCCTTCAGGAGTTTGTTCGTTGCGGGGTTGAATACCTTTTCCACATCCTGCTTCAGGTGCGGGATCCAGTTCGTGTCGTCTGCGTAGATGCTCCAGGGCAGGCGCATCCAGTCCTTGAGTGTCCGTGGGTCGTGTGCGGCGATCAGCTTCATGGTCCGCGAAGTTGCGCATTGCGCGGTGGAACTTCACCTTCCTTCGTGGATACTAGTGGCCAAAGGTCCCTTGACGGATGATGTCAATTCCCGCAGCTATGAGGATCTTTGCAGCCCAACTTGAAGTTCATGCCTGTCACCTCGAGCTCTTCACAGGTCCACATCTTCCTGATCGGATTCATGTGTAGTGGCAAATCCACCGTGGGCAAGGTTTTGGGACCGTTGCTGGGTCTGCCGTTCGTGGACCTGGACCGTGCGGTGGAGCGGCGCGTGGGACCCTTGGTGCCCTTCTTCGCGAAGCACGGTGAGGAGGCTTTTCGCATTGCGGAAAGCGAGGCTTTGTTGGAGCTGTTGCAAGGTCCGCCAACACTCATCGCCACGGGCGGTGGAACACCCTGCGAAGCGGGGAATCTCCGGCTGATGAAGGATGCTGGTAAGGTTGTTTGGCTTGATGTGCCGATGCCAGCACTCATGCAGCGCATCGAACGTGCTGGCGGTGACCGTCCCTTGCTGTTCGGCTTGAAGGGCGAGGCATTGGCGGCCCGTGTGCAAGAACTTCACGCACCGCGTGAGGCGGTCTATGCCAGCGCCGATATCATTGTCCAAGCTGCCGCTACCCCAGCTGTAGTGGCGGAACGTATCGCTTTGGCCTTGACCATGCCTCAGGTCAAATAGACCGCGTCCTGTTTGCCCAGTTCCACGCTGATGTGTTCCTGCATTGTGGTACTCAGCGTAAGGCCCACAATGTCCGCTCGGATGGGAAAGGTGCGGTGCAACCGGTCCACAAGTACAACAGTGGAAAGCCTCGCTGGAGCAGCTTGGACGATGAATGCAGCAGCATACATGAGGGTGCGTCCGCTCATGAGCACATCATCCACGAGGATCACCACGCGGTCCTTGAGGCTTGCCGGGTCGGCCGAAAGTTCCACGGGACGCTCGAGCGGGGCATCTTTGTCCAAAGTGAGACGAAGCAATTCCACCTTCAATGTGGACACTTCCAGCAACAGTTTGGTCAAGCGTTCCGCGATCAGATGACCGCGCGGAGCCACCCCTACAAGTACGATACCTTCTTTCTCGAAATGTTCTTCGTGGAGTTGATGTGCGATGCGGCGCAGCTTCCGTTGCACACGCTCGTGGTCCAGAACAAGGGTCTTGGTCTTCATGGCTCTGGCAGCGAAGGTAGTGGAGCGCTGTGGCTTGATCCAGCAAGCCCCCATGGGCAACACGATGTCTTCTTCAGTGGGCCTTGCCGTTGTAGCGCATGTTCTCCGGCTTTCCGTGGAAGCGGCTGGTGTGCATTTGACTGCCCGTGTATTTTATGATGCGGTCGAAGAGTTCCAAGGTTGCTGGTTCCAGTCGTTTGAACCGGATGCATGACTTGCCGGTATCGTAGATGCGCAGGTCGAGGGTGAACGCATTCAGCAGGTCGTATGGCATGATGTAGAGTGCCATGAAATTCTTCTGGCTCGCAATGGCGCAAAATGCTTCACCGTCCAAATGATAGGTGGGCATGCCAAGGCTCATATCCTCCACCACTGATGGCCAGATGTCGAGTATCATCTGGCGAATGGTGCCCAGGGCGAACCGCCTATCCTCAGCGAGACCAGCGAAGTAGTCCGTCGTATTGGTAGCCTTGGTCTTCATGCCATGTTGCAGGGCGGGAGGTTGAAGGTCGCATTTCTGGATCGAACGGCGCAGAGCCTCGGTCAAAGTACATGGAAAGAAGCTATCCGATCCAACCTCAATTCGTTTCCATCATCCAACCGTAAACACTCCGTCTTGTCCTTGTGGAAGAGATCCACGATCAGCCCTTCCGCGGTGCTGCCGTCCATCAACTCCAAGCGCACATGCTGCTTCAAGGTCGCCGCCGCTTCGTATCGATCATACAAGTTGCAGTCGATCGGGGTGTAGGCCTCCTCCTTCACCGCGCTCAACCACAGCTCGCGGCTTGCGCGGGGCTTGATCGAGTTGTGGCACGGCTCCATGGACACGTTGTCGAAGTGCTTGCGGAAGATCGGCTCGTGATCCGCCTTGAAGCCACCGAACGGTGGTCGGTCCGCGTTGAGCGTGTCGTTGAAGAGCACACCCACCAGCTTGCCACCGGGTGAGAGCAGCGTCTTCATGTGCGCCACATAGCGCTCTCGCAACGCGGGGTCCAGCGCACAGAAGAAGGTCTGTTCCAGGATGCGGTCATACTGATCGGCGTGTGCGAAGAAGTCGCCCACGATCAAATGCTCCTTCGGGAAATCGGGACAGCGTTCCATCAGGTCCTTGAAAGGGGCGTCCGTCAGGTCGATGACGAATACGTTATGGAAGCCTTGTCGATACGCATACTCGGCTTCCCACGCCCGCCCGCCGCCGGGTATCAGGATCCGCAGGTCCTTGTCAGTGAGTTGGTCGAGGTATTCCTTCAATGGTGTGGACGGCCCGCCGAGGTCCCAGCCAGTCTCTTCGGCATGGTAGCGTGTTTCCCAGTAGTTGCGGTCGAGTTGCATGGTTGCGAAGGTCGGTAGTTGTTGGTGGATTCCGCGCATTCAGGCTCTCCGCACGGTATCTCAAGAGTGCGTGCAACCCGCGACGA
>JBBEDG010000039.1:0-7740 GCA_040881405.1 Flavobacteriales bacterium
ATGGTCCCTTGCTGTAGTGTCCATTTCGGCCCAGCTGCTCACCACACCGGTATCACTCTACCTGTTCAAGGCCTTCCCGGTGTGGTTCCTGCCCGCCAACATCATCGTTGTTACTGCCGTCAGCCTTGCAGTGAATGGGGCTGTGGCTTTGATCTTCCTTTACAAGGTGCCCTACCTCGGTGTGGCCATTACGTGGTTCATGACGTGGTTGTTGAAGGCCGTGGGTTGGGTCACGGACTTCTTCGCTGGTCTGCCTGGCGCTTATCCGGATATCCGCATTGGAGAATGGGATGTCATCTTCCTGTACCTCGGTATCCTGGCTTTTGTGGCGTGGTGGCAATGGCGTTGGCGCAGCATGCGTTGGGTGGCCGCCAGCGGGCTGGTGTTCCTCTTGAGCAGCTGGGGGCTGCGCGCCAGCCAAGCCAACGATCGTCATTCCTTGGTGATCTACGATGAGCGCGATGGGGTGAAGGCAGCGATCTGCGAAGGGCGATCCTGGGTGGTGCTCTGCGATCCGGAGACCTTTGCCAATGACCCTTGGGTACAACGCAAGATCGGCACCCACCGCAAAGCTCAAGGCCTGGCCGAACCATTCCTTCTTCCACCGGACAGCCTAAGGGCGACCGGCACCCGGCAATTCGGTAGCACCCTTGCTGGTGCCGATCGGTGGCGCTCTCGTTCCTTCGATGTCGCCTTCCTCACCGATGCCACCGAATGGCCGGATAGCATTCCCGGAGCTCCGCTGGATGCCTTGGTGCTGCACGACCTGAAGTATCTGCCGGAAGAAAGGCTTCGGTCCTTGACGCGACAGACCCACTCCATCGTACTTGCCGGTGGGCTCAGCTGGAAGGTGAGGAACCTGGTGCAGGAGTATGGCAGGGAACACGGCCTCGTGGTCCATGACATCCGCTCGCAGGGGGCATTCGTGCGGAACCGTTGATAGTGCGGGCTCTATTCACGGATCCCAAGGGATATTTCCCTGCGGTGTTACGATGGATCCACTTGATCTGGTAGGGACAGTTATGTTAAAGAGTGTTGGTCCGTTGGAACACACTTTTGGAACTATGTAAGGGGTGTTTCGTATCAGGTTCCCAACCCCTGAAAGATGCGCTTACCTGTGATCGCCATTTCGTACTTGTTGGTTGGAGGAGTAAGCGCACAGATCAACGGCTACGCACGTATCAGTGCTGTGTCAGGAGCCACTCTTACAGTAGCCTTCTCCAACGAATCGGGTGCTCCCTTCCTAACCGGGAAAGAGATCGTTCTGATGAAGATGCAGGACAATGTGATCGGTTCCAACACAGCTAACAATGCATCTTTCGGCAACCTCTCCTCCATTGACCAAGCAGGCCGATATGAGGTGCGCAGGATCGTTTCGGTAGCGCGTGATATGTTCGGTGCACCTACGGGTCTGGTACTGGATGCCGCCCCTGGTATCGCGTTCAATACAGGTGCGAACAGTCGTTTGCAGGCCATTACGTTCGAATTGCTTGGTGGAGGTGGGGATCACACCACAACGGCCAACATTGCTGCTCTGGCATGGAATGGCAATGTCGGCGGGGTTGTGGCCTTCCAGGTGCAAGGAAGCTTGACCCTTGCACATAATATTACCGCCAACGGAGCCGGCTTTAGAGGAGGTGAACGCGATGGTACCTTCTATACCGGGCCACCGTGCGATGGGGCCACCTTCCGTGCGAGCAGTACTGATGTGAACACGGATCGCTACGGTACAAAAGGCGAGGGGATATACCGACTTACCAATAGTGCTTGGGCCGACGGTCGTGGCAAGATCTTGAACGGAGGTGGAGGCGGTAACATGGTGAACGCCGGTGGTGGGGGTGGGGGCAATTATACCGCAGGTGGTAATGCAGTATTCGGATGGAGCTGCGGTACAACCCATGCAGGTGGCATTGGAGGTATCGCATTGACCACCGACATCGCCGCGGACCGCGTTTTCCTTGGCGGCGGCGGCGGCGGCGGTGAAGGGAACGACAATGCATCCACCAATGGCGCAAATGGAGGTGGTATCATTCTCATAAAGGCGAACGAGATCAGAACATTGGGAGCTTGCGGTCAAAGGATCATTTCCGCGGATGGTGGGTCCGCGGCCAATTCTGGCAATGATGGCGCAGGCGGTGGTGGCGCAGGAGGCAGTATTGTGGTGGATTGTCTTGTATTCGACCTCGCAGCTTCCTGCCCCTTGCTAATTCGCACCAATGGTGGCAACGGCGGAACTGTGAATTCCTCTACGCATGGCGGAGGAGGTGGAGGAGGTCAAGGGGTGGTCATCTTCAGCGGAGCCATTCCAGCGGCCAATGCGACGGTGAATTCCAACAACGGCACTGGAGGTTGTAACAATAACTCGACCCCCTGCAATTCACAAGCAAACAGCGGAACGGGTACCAACGGTCTTGGTGTAATTATTCGAGCCCCGGGCCCTCTACCGATCGAATTGCTCAGCTTTCAAGCCATACCGGCTGATGATCGGGTGGATGTCAGCTGGAGTACAGCAGTGGAGTTGGGTAATGAACGCTTCCGGGTGCAACGTAGCTTGAACCGCGAGGAATGGCATGATATCGGTGTACTACCAGGAGCCGGTACTTCTTACAGTACTCACTATTATGGGCACAGCGACATGGCACCGTTGCCGGGTATCTCCTATTACCGGTTGGTTCAAGAGGATCATGATGGATCCACGTCCGTATCCCATATTGTCCCGGTCCACTTCAGAGGGGGGCTCGGTCGTGTATTACTCTTCCCCAATCCGGCCACTGATCGTGTGGAACTTCGGATCGACGGTGGCGCCGTTGATGGTACGCTGGTTTTGATGGATGCAGCCGGGCGTACCGTAGTGGCGGGTATTCCTATTGAGGACGGTGTTGCGCTATTCCAAGTGGACCAACTCCCTGCAGGAGCCTACACGGCCTTGGTGCAGATCGATGGTGAGCAGCTCCACCAGCGCTTCGTGGTAACACGCTGAGTGGTTCACCCAAGTTCGATCAATTTAAAGGTCTCCTTCAGCCGCACACCTTTTTCGGTCTGCTGCACAGTGGCGCATTCGTTCTGCGCATCGTGCTCGAAGAACAGGACATGGTCGTCCTTGGCCGCCACATCCAGGAAGTCGCTCTTCTCGTCGATGGTCAGGAGAGGTCGTGTATCGTAGCCCATCACCCAAGGAATGGGGAGGTGGTGAACGCTGGGTAGCAGGTCTGCCATGAAGACCACCGTGCGGCCTTTGTACCTGATGTGAGGGATCATCATCGCGTCGGTGTGGCCGTTCACCAAAAGCACATCGATATCCGGGAACACGTTGCGTATGTAGGCATTCTCCTCGGCGCTGCGGCGACCGATCTCCACGAACTGGAGCTGTCCGCTTTCCTCGATGGGAAGAATGTTCTCCGATAGAAAGGAAGCCTTCTCGCGGGCATTGGGTTTGGTGGCCCATTCCCAATGGTCCTCGTTGCTCCAATAGCGTGCGTTCCGGAAGGCGGGTTCGTAGCCCTCGCCGGCACTCCTGCGTTTGATGCTTCCCCCGCAATGGTCGAAGTGCAGGTGGGTCAGGAACACATCGGTGATATCGTCATGGGTGAAGCCCAGCTTGTTCAGTGAGGCTTCGAGCGTGGTATCACCATGCGGCTCGTAGTGCCCGAAGAACTTGGCATCCTGCTTATCGCCCATTCCATTGTCGATCAGGATGAGCTTGTTTCCTGTTTCCACCAACAGGCAGCGCATGGCCCAAGTGCAGAGGTTGTTGCTGTCCGGCGGAAGGTGTTTGCTCCACAGCTTCTTGGGCACCACACCGAACATTGCGCCTCCGTCCAACTTGAACAACCCGGTCTCGATGGTATACAGCTTCATATCTGGTCCACACCGGTGGTTTGGGCTCCGATGCGTGTACGAAGTTCGCCCTTGAGGTATGCGTGGCCAAACCCTTTCGACAGCAGTACGTGTACGGAAAACTGAACAAGGTGGGGTGCACACAGCCTGAGCGGCTCCATCTTCGTAGCGCATCCAAGACATTTTCAATGGCATGATGGGTGTATCGGACATGAGCGAACGCATCCACTTCATAGCCATCGGCGGTAGCGCCATGCACAACCTGGCCATCGCGCTGCACCAGCAAGGCCACGAGGTAAGTGGCAGCGACGACGAGATCTTCGAGCCCAGTCGCAGTCGCTTGGATCGCTTGGGACTGCTGCCCGAAAAGCTTGGTTGGAGGCCCGAGGACATCACTCCGGACATCGACGCCGTGATCCTTGGAATGCACGCCCGCATCGATAACCCCGAACTGAAGCGTGCGCAGGAGCTGGGTATTCCGGTCTTCAGCTATCCGGCCTATTTCTACGAACGCACCAAGGACAAGACCCGGGTGGTCATCGGCGGCAGCCACGGAAAGACCACCATCACCAGCATGATCGTGCATGTGCTACGCCATGTTGGTGTTGACTTCGACTACCTGGTAGGGGCACAATTGGAAGGCTTCGACTGCATGGTGAAGCTGAGCAACAAGGCCCAGGTGGCGATCATCGAAGGCGACGAGTACCTGGCCTCAGCGCTGGAGCCGGTGCCCAAGTTCCACCTGTACAAGCCGGATATCGCCTTGATCAGTGGCATTGCTTGGGACCACATCAACGTGTTCCAGACCTTCGAGAGCTACGTTGAGCAGTTCCGCATTTTCACGCGCTGCATCGAAGCCGGCGGCAAGCTGATCCACTGTGCGGAGGATGCCGAGGTGAGTGCGGTGGCAGCTGATGTGCCCGAAGGCATCCCGGCAATTGCCTATGGTGTGCCACCCCATAGCATCCACAATGGCATAACCACGCTGATAACGCCCCAAGGCGATGTGCCCTTGCGCATTTTCGGCAAGCACAACCTTCAGAACATGGAAGGCGCGCGCCATGTGTGCCATCAACTGGGCATTGGAAATATGGAATTCTACGCGGCTATTGCCTCGTTCACCGGCGCTGCCAAAAGATTGGAGCAGCTGGCCGAAGTTCCGGGCAGGGTGGTGTTCAAGGACTTTGCGCACTCACCCAGCAAGCTGAAGGCCACCGTGGATGCCGTGCGCGAGCAGTATCCGGATCGTGAACTGGTGGCCTGCATGGAGCTGCACACCTACAGCAGTTTGAGCGAGGGCTTCCTCGATCAGTATGCGGGTTGCATGGACGCGGCGGACCGCGCCATCGTGTTCTTTGATCCGCATGCGGTGCAGCTGAAGCGTTTACCACCCATTCCAGGCGAGCGCATCCAGCGTGCTTTCGGTCGCGCGGACGTGCAGGTGCTTAGCGACCCGATCGCGGTGATGGGTGCGGTGCGTCCCGCTAAGGATAGGGCGGTGCTGCTGATGATGAGCAGTGGCAATTTCGGCGGGCTGGATCTTCAGGCCCTGAGCGAATCCTTCATCGCCTGAATGCACGAAGCACCTTGTGGTGCAACAGGCCCAGCACGAAGGACAAGATCGCCGATACCACCATGAGCGCGAAGAAGGTGATCGTGGCGTAATTGAAGGGTGTGAAGAATTGTTCGAGCCGTGGACGGATGATACCTTCTGGCTGCCCTTCGCGCATGCCGCGCAGCACCATGTCGTCCACACGCATGCGGAAATGGTCCGTATCGAGGAAGGTGAAAAAGAGCCAGGTAAAGAGACCGAGAAGCAGTGCATACACGGCAGCGTTACGAAATCCTTCGCGCATCAGATCCGGGAAGCCTACGGGCTGGTGGCTACGCATCAGGCGCTCGCCGGTGAAGAACACAACAGTGACAATGGCAAGGAAATGGATCAACATGAAGTCCATGCCTTCCGGCGTGGTGCCCAAAAGATGCAGCACGATCCGCATCGCCATTATCGCACATGCTGTCAACAACGCAAGTGTCATTGCTTCAACGTGATTTTCTTCTCTACCCTCAACACTTCCAAGACCTGTCGACCCAATGCTCCGATACGTATCGGGGCGTCGCTACAGGTGCCCCGTAGTGATCTTGTAAGCATCCCTCAACTATTCATCGAAACCAGGAACTCCTCGTTGCTCTTGGTCCCCTCCATGTGCTTCTTCACAAAATCCATGGCCTCCACGCTGTTCATGTCAGCTAGGTGCTTGCGGAGGATCCAGGTGCGCTGAAGCACATCCTTGTGGTGCAGGAGGTCGTCGCGACGGGTGCCGCTGGACATGATGTCGATGGCGGGGAACACCCGGCGGTTGCTGATCTTGCGATCCAACTGCAGTTCCATGTTGCCGGTGCCTTTGAATTCCTCGAAGATCACCTCGTCCATCTTGCTGCCGGTATCGATCAGCGCGGTTGCGAGGATGGTGAGGCTGCCTCCGTTCTCGATCTTGCGTGCAGCACCGAAGAAGCGCTTGGGCTTTTGCAGCGCGTTGGCGTCCACACCGCCGGACAGGATCTTGCCACTTGCAGGTTGCACTGTGTTGTAGGCGCGTGCAAGGCGGGTTATGGAGTCCAGTAGGATCACTACATCCTGTCCACATTCCACCATGGCCTTGGCTTTTTCCAACACCAGACCAGCGACCTGTACGTGGCGTGAAGCAGGTTCATCAAAGGTGCTTGCGATCACTTCGGCCTTCACGTTGCGGGCCATCTCGGTCACTTCCTCTGGACGTTCATCGATGAGCAGAACGATCAAGTACACCTCGGGGTGGTTCGCTGCAATAGCGTTCGCTACGTCCTGCATCAACACGGTCTTACCGGTCTTCGGCTGTGCCACGATCAAGCCACGTTGGCCTTTCCCAATGGGGGAGAAGAGGTCCAGCACACGCATGCTCAGATTGGCGTTCGGTCCACCGGCGAGGTTGAATTTCTCATCGGGGAACAAAGGCGTGAGGAACTTGAACGGCACCCGGTCGCGCACCCACTCGGGATCGCGGCCGTTGATGCTTTCCACCTTCACCAAGGGGAAGAACTTGTCTCCTTCGCGTGGCGGGCGCACGTAGCCGTGTACCGTATCACCCAGCTTCAAGCCGTATTGCTTGATCTGTTGCTGGGTAACATAAACATCATCCGGTGAGGCCAAGTAGTTGTAGTCGCTGCTGCGCAGGAAGCCGTAGCCCTCGGGCATCACTTCAAGCACACCATCCGTTTCCACGAAGGCATCGAAGGCTATCTGCTCGCGCTGTTCACGCTGCTGGCGCTGCTGCTGTTCGCGCTGTTGGTCCCGCTGCTGCTGACCACGATCCTGGTCGCGCCCTTGGGGTTGCTGGTCACGCCCTTGGGGTTGCTGGTCACGCGGCTGCGCTGGCTGGTCACGTTGCTGATCCTGTCGCCCACCTTGTGGTTCGTTTCGTTCCTGGCCACCCTCGTTGCGTGGCTGCGGGCGATCGCGGTCCATGCGGTCGCGGCGATCATTGCGCTGCTCTCGTCCGGGTTGTTCCGGCCTTCCTCCGGGTTCGTTTCGTCGTTCTGCGCGTTCAGGCCTGTCGTTGGGCCGCTGGCGATCGGGGCGCTCGCCCTGTGGCTCGCGGCGATCATTGGGAGGTGCTTGGCGATCACGACGTTCGTTACGGTCCCGACGGCCTGCTGTTACAGGATCGGATGCCGTTGATGCATTGTCGGCATTGCTGCCCTTTTCCTCCTCCTGTTCGGCTACCGGTGTAGCAGGCTTTTCAGCTTTGGCACCGGACTCGTTCCCTGGTTCCTCCTCATCGTCGTCGTCCTCATCATCGTCATCCTCATCATCGTCATCATCATCATCGTCGTCACCATTCTCATCGAATAGCCCGCCTATGT
>JBBEDG010000040.1:0-7732 GCA_040881405.1 Flavobacteriales bacterium
ACCACCGACTCCAAGGGCAACCCGCTGGATGGTGCCAGGACCTACAAGATCCAACTGCCACCGAGCATCCCTGCCAAGAACTTCTGGTCCTTCGTCGTATACGACAACCAGAGTCGTTCGATGCTGCAGACCGACCAGCAGTTCCCAAGCATAGGCAGCCAAGACAAGGACATTGTGATCAATGCCGATGGTTCGGTGGATGTCTGGTTCGGCCCAACGGCCCCCAAAGGGCATGAGAACAATTGGATCCAGACCGTTCCCGGAAGAGGTTGGAGTGTGCTGCTTCGCCTTTACGGGCCAGAGAAGAGCTGGTTCGACAAGACCTGGAAACCAGGTGAGTTCGAACTAGTGAAGTAAGAACGAAAGGGATGGTCGATATGCCTCGGCCTTCCTCAATTTTCCGGTGGTGGCCGAGTGTGGGGAACCATCCGCTCCTGTTCATTGCGCATCTTTGTCCACCCCACCAACTCATCCTGAATGTACTCCATGCGCTCCATCCTTCTCATTGCATTTCTTGCCACTTCCAGCTTCATGCATGGCCAAGTGCTCATTTCGCTTTTGCTCGGCGATAAGCTCAACAGCGATAAGCTCGAATTCGGCCTCGATGGTGGTGCCAACTTCACCACCCTCGACGGGGTGCAGGATGCGAACACGGCCATCGGTTTCCACTTGGGTTTCTATTTCGACTTCAAAGTGAGTGGATCGTGGTTCTTACATACCGGCGTTATCGTGAAATCGCCATTGGGTGCCAAGGAGCTGGTTCCTTACGAACTGGGCGACCTCAATTTGGATACTGTTTTCGAGGGTGGCGATGTGCAGCGACGTCTGGAGTATTTCAACGTGCCCCTTATGATGAAGTACAAGTTCTCGAACGATCTTTATGCGGAGGGCGGGGCAATGCTCGGCCTGCTGCATACGGCCAAGGACGAATTCACGAACGAAGTGGACAAGCCCAAGGACATCTCCTACAAGCGGGACATCAAGGAGCAATACAGCAGCTTGGATGCAGGTCTGCTCGTAGGCGTCGGCTATCGATTGATGAAGGGCAATGGCATGAACATCGGCGTGCGTGGCTATTATGGCTTGGTGGACATCTCCAAAGGAAGTGAAGTGTATAACCGCGCGTTGTACTTAACGGTCGGTATTCCAATTGGCAAAGGCAAAGCAACCCAGGCAAGTGAATAGAAGTGATCTCATCATGGCAAACGAAGGACGAACTGTATTACGCTGGCTCTCTTTTTTCATTGCAATTAGTGCTGTTCAAGTGCTTTGCGCACAGGTCTTCACCAACAAGATGGTGGGTAAGAAACATGCCGAACGGATCGACAGCCTGAAAGCCGCACCGTACCCGTTCAGCTTACCGATCTGGGGAGCAAAAGCCACAGCGGCCGGTTACGAGCTTCCCTATTCCGCAGGATTGAGCGTGAACTACCTCTGGCAGCGGTCGGATCTGGTGATCGACAACCTGCAAGTGGGCTTCAACAACGGCCCCACGTATGCGTTGGATGGTCTAGTGCGTTTCAACAAAGCGGAGGCCACAACGCAGTCCATCACCCTGCGGCCGGATGTTTGGTTGCTGCCGTTCCTGAATGTGTATGGTGTTTTTGGCAAGGCGAGCGCATCCACCGATGTAGGCTTTGGGATCTGGATCCCAGACTCTACCAATACCGACAAGGAGATCTTCTCGGCAGGAAGTAAGGTCGACTTCGATGCCACCACGGTCGGCTTCGGATTGACCCCGACCATGGGTGTGGCCGGTGGCTTCCTCGCCTTGGACATGAACATGAGCTGGACCGATGTACCCCAGTTGGATAGGCCCACCTTTGCTTTCATCTTCGGACCACGTATGGGCAAGACCTTCAAGTTCCAGAAGGAACGTGCATTGACGGTCTGGACGGGCGGCTTCCGTGTCGCGCTCAACTCGAACACTTCGGGAGACATCGCCCTTAACGAAGTGCTCCCGGTGGACCAATGGGGCAGCGGGATCGATGCTGCCAATGCGCGCGTCGATGATGCACAACAACAAGTGGATGCTTGGTGGTCCAGCTTGACACCCTTGCAGCAGAACAATCCGGTCAATGCGGCGAAGTATGATGGTGCCAATGCGGCACTTGCCGCAGCTGGGCAATTCGTGAACGCAGCGGAGGGTGCTGCCAACAATGCGGCAAGCTCCACCGTGCAATACACCATGGACAAACGCCCTGCGGACAAATGGAACTTCATTGTGGGCGGTCAGTTCCAACTGAACAAGCATTTGATGATCCGTGCGGAATACGGCTTTCTGGCCTCTCGCACGCAATTCATGACCGGCCTGCAGTACCGCTTCGGGCTCTAGGGGACTCGGACCGGTGGGCTTATAAGCATGATCCCTGTAACGCTGCCACCTTCATCGTTCCGAAGACCGGGTTGAAGGGAGTCGGTACTTTTAGAGGGTGTTCTTGGACCGGCTGCATTCGCATTGTTCGCACTGGGTTGGTCCTATCCGTGGTTGAGCGGACCAAGGCCAGCCAACATGGTTCGAGAATTCCGCTGTGGACGCTTTCCATTGATCAAAAAAAACGACGCCTACGACACGCTGGTAGCTACATTTGCAGCCCATCAACCCACCTCCCAATGCGTACACTGATCACCACATTTGCCCTTGTCATGGGCTTCGCCGTCTCCGCCCAGAACTACAGCGATCTCGTTGAACTCGTTCGTTCTGACCTCCGCACCGAACACCAGGCCATAGTGCAGTACAACCTGAACCTGGACGGTGCCCAGAGCGCTGTCTTCACCCCCATCTGGGATGCCTATTCCGGCGAGCTGAAGAAGCATTGGGATAAGCGCATTCAGCTTGTGAAGGATTACGCCAACGATTACCAGACCATGAATGACGAGGCCGCCGCAGCGTTGCTGAAGCGTATGAGCAGCCTGGAAAAGGAGAACCTCAAACTGCGCGACAAGTATGCTAAGCAACTGGCCAAAGTGCTTCCTACCACTGTTGCAGCGCGTTGGGTGCAGATCGAGCGCCGCTTGAACATGCTCATGGAGCTTCAGCTGGCCAACGAGATCCCCCTGATGCCCAAGACCAAATAGGTCTGATAACAAGCACCTTAAAAGGCCTCGTTCCAGCAATGGAACGGGGCCTTTTTCTATTGGATCAACGCCGCATCAACTGGATGCTCCTTGATCGGGTAAGCGAAGTCCAGCTCTGCCGATACGATCTCGGGTTCCGAGGTTGGTGCTGAACCATTCGACCGCTGCGATGCAGGTCGTCGTCCGTTAGCTTCTTCATAAAACTTCGAACGGGATCCTCTACCTCGCCCCGAGAAGAACACCATCAGAATGCAGGTCAATTCAGAGTGGCAGCTGTGGGGTGCATATTACATCCTCTGCTGTTCGCGATGGATCGAGGAACTTTCGTGGTACATCCCGATCCGGTCACGTTAATAGGCGGCCGCCACCGTGATCATTGGATCCCTTTACCACAAAGAGGTCAAGCTTTCTTGTATGCCTCCAAGGCAAGCAATCCCTTGCCGTAGTTCCGGATGCTGTTGTTCAAGACGTGGAAGGGTACATCCAGGACCCTCACTAGATCGGGTTCCACGATACAGACCGAGCCACTGCTGCCTTCTGGCACATCAGGAATGAACACCACGCAGCGCCCATCCTCACCGCGTTCCACCAGCATGCCGGGGCTCCAAGCATCATCGATGCGTGCCAGTATAGCTTCGTGCTGCTTCCCGCTTTCGGCGGCCAATACGTCGTCCAGCCGCATGCGGATATAGGCATATCCGGGAATGAAGTGCAGGAGGTTCTGTTCCAGCCAACGGCTGCCAGCTCCACGTGTGAAGCCCATTAGGGCACCGGCAACCAGGCATAGAACGAGCATACCGCCGACCACAAGGACACGCACCCCCATAAGGCTTTCGAGACCCAATGCGATCGCAACCTTTTCCATCAAAGGATGGATCATCGCATAGCCCTTGCCAAGCACGAGAACCAGTACGGTAAAGGGAAGAAGAATGAACAGGCCTGCGATGAACAGGGCGCGAAGGCGTTTGAGAAGGATCGACATGAGTGGATTTTCGGGCAAGGTAGATGTGCCGATTGTTCGATACTTGGTCAGTGTTCCTATTTCTTGAGTTAGCGTCTATCCCGGAAGCTTTACCGGGTCCAGCTTCATGTCGGAACATCAGGCCCAAGCGGAATTTTCGAAAGAGTTCGCTCGGCGAAGGTGTTTAAGGAGTTAAACTCGCAGTATGCTAGAACGAAGTTTGATACGCCTATTATCGCTCATGGTCCTTTGGTTGCTCTGCGGCCCAGTGTCGGCGCAGGATAATTGGCCGGTAGTGATCCCCGCAAATAACGGAACACTTACCGTTTATCAGCCTCAGCCAGAGAGCTACAAGGATGGTACGGTGACCGCCCGCGCCGCTATCGCTTGGCAGGACCGCGGCAAGGATCCGATCTATGGCGCGATCTGGATGAACGGTTTTCTGGAAGTGGACCGCGACACCCGCATGGGGACCTTGACCAAGTTGGTGGTAACGGATGCGAAGTTCCCGACCGTTACGGATACCACCCAGCTCACCGTGGTGAAGGAGTTCTTGGGTGAGCAGCTGCCGAAGCACACACCGCTCATCGCCATTGACCGACTCATCGCTTCCTTGGAAACGGACAACGCCAACAAACCCGAGTTCAAGAATGATCCACCGCACATCTTCTTCGAAGAGACAGCCAGCACCTTGGTGCTCTTCGACGGCGAACCCATTCTGCAAGCTTTGGAAGGCACGGCCTACGAACGTGTAGTGAACACCCCCTTCATGATCGCAGGAACGAAGGACCGCAAGACCTACTACTTGGGGAGCAGTACACTGTGGTATACTTCAGCTGCAGTGCTCGGCCCTTGGACCGTTACCACCTCCGTGCCGCAGGAGTTGCAAGGCCAGGTGAAGAAGGATGATGAAGGTGCACAAGAGGCGACGCTTGATGCCAACGGCAAGCCCATTGTGCCCAAGATCGTGGTAAGCACCAAGCCTGCGGAACTCTTGCAGACCGATGGCACGGCGAAGCTCCAGCCCATTCAAGGCACTCAATTGCTGTACGTGACCAACACGGACAACGACGTCTTCATGGACATCACCTCACAGCAATTCTACGCACTGCTCAGTGGCCGTTGGTTCGCAGCAGCGAAGCTGGGTCCTGATGGCTGGAACTACATCGATGCCGATAAGCTACCGGCCGACTTCGCGAAGATCCCCGAAGGAAGCCCGAAGGATGGAGTGCTGGCCAGTGTGCCAGGTACAGCTGCCTCCAAGGAAGCAGTGCTCGATGCAAGTATTCCGCAAACCGCCAAGGTGGATCGTACGGCCACTACTACAGTGACCTATGATGGTGACCCCAAGTGGCGCCTTATTGAAGGCACTGAGATCTACGAAGCGGAGAACGCCTCCACCTCGGTGCTCTTCATCAAGAAGCGATTCTATGCCTGCGACAATGCCGTTTGGTACGAAAGCGACGACTCCATGGGCCCTTGGAAGGTGTGTGACAAGGTGCCGGAAGAAGTGAAGAGTATTCCGCCCAGCAGCCCCAACTACAACGTGACCTACGTGCAGGTGTACGAAAGCACACCGGATGTGGTGTACGTAGGCTACACCCCCGGCTATACCGGCTGCTATGTCTATGGGCCCACAGTGATCTACGGCACAGGCTACGCGTACCAGCCTTGGTACGGCGCGGTGTATTACCCTCCGCCGGTCACCTATGGCTTCAACATGCACTACAACCCCTGGACAGGCTGGAGCATGGGCATGACCGCGAGCAACGGGTTCATGACCGTGCACGTGGGTGGATACCCTGGTGGCTGGTGGGGTCCGCCCATGTACCGACCTCCCTATCATCGGCCACCCTACCACTACGGCGGTGGAGGCTACTATGGCCGTGGTGGCAACAACACCGTGAACATCGATAACAGCACGAACATCAATGTGGGTGGTGGCCAGGGCAACCGACCAGGCAATGCGCAAGGCGGCGGCACCAGGCCTGATCAACGCCCTGCGAAAACAGGCAATTTGTACGACAAGGGCAAGAACACTGGTGTGCAGCCCAGCCGTGGTGGAAGTGCCAGCACACAACCCACTGTCCCTGCCAACAAGACGGTAGATGCCGCCAAAACAACTGGAGCTACCACCCGACCCGCTACTGCACCGAGCGCGAAGCCCGGTGCTGCAGGTGCAGGCAACAATATGTACACGGACCGCTCAGGCAATGTGTACCGCGACAACGGAAGCTCTTGGCAGCAACAGCAGGGCAGTGGGCAGTTCAAGGACGTGAAGCAAGGCGGTGCTGGTGGTATGCCAACTACCCGGCCTTCTGGTTCGACCGCAAAGCCCTCCATGTCGCCCAGCACTCAGCAGCAATTGAACCGCGACCAGCAGAACCGTGATCGTGGCCAGCAACGGGTGAACAGTTACCAAAGCAGTCCAACCCATGCAAGACCCAGCCCCAGTGCCGCCCCCCGCAGCGGCGGTGGCGCGCGTGGAGTACGTCGTTGATCCCTATAGTTTCGCACCCCATTCTTTAAGAACCCATGAAGAACATACTGATCTCAGCGGCCTTTGCATCGCTGTTCATTTCCTGTGGTGGTAGCACCCGCCTCGTTACAAGTTGGCGCGACCCCGCCGTGAGCGTGGAGGAAGGCTCGCTCAACAAGATCATGTTCATCGCCCTGCTCAAGGACGAGGGTACTCGTCGCGCAGCCGAAGACCTGCTGGCGAGCAAGGCCCAGAGCACCGGTGTTGCGTCATACCGCTACCTCGCCAACAACATCGAGGCAGTGAACGACCCCGGAATGCACGAGCAGATGCTCAAGGATGGATTTGACGGTATCGTGATCATGCGCTTGGTGGACCTCTCCAAGGAGCAGACCTATGTGCCCGGATCGGCATACCCCAGCTACTACGGTTCGCCCTACGGCTATTATGGCTACGCTGCACCGATGTACTATGACCCCGGATATGTGCGCACTGATGTCACCTATACCGTAGAGACGAATTTCTACGACACCAAGCAGAACAAGTTGGTGTGGACCGGCACCACAAGCACGGTGAACCCTGCCGATTTCAGCACTTCCATCAACGAGATCATGGATGCCATCCACTACAAGATGGTGCGAGAGGGCTTCCTGCGCGTGCCTGCCAAGCCTGCCAATTGAAGAGCAAGCCCCCAAGTGCCATCGGTACTTGAGGGCTTGCTCTGAACTGCGGGCCCCAGGACCCTAACTAAAAGGCCTTGCGGAAGAGGTAACGGGTGATGAAGATGCCGTTCCCCGAACCTGCATCCTTGCCGCCAGGGCTTTGTACCCCTGCGGTGGCGGTGTGCAATTCCCAACCATCGCGCACGTACTGGTTGATCGTTTCTACGATGACCCTATCGTTGTTGGCCACGTTCTTGAAGTTGATGCCCACCATGCTGTAGAAGTTCAGCAGGTCCTTGCCCACTTCCTGGTCGCCTTGGTCACTAATGATCACGCGTGAACGGCCCAAGCCGCCGGGCACTACGCTTTCGATGGTGGAGAACTGCCGGTACTCGTAAGCTGTGTTCACCGGACCGGGTCGGAAGCTGTAGCCGAGCAGCAAGGCTAGTGCAAGAGCGGATCCAAGGAATACGGAGCGAATGTCGATCTTCATGGTAACAGGGGTTGATCTTGTGTTGAACGCGTTGGCATACGTTTGGCTACGACGCTTGA
>JBBEDG010000041.1:0-7718 GCA_040881405.1 Flavobacteriales bacterium
GCAGCCTTCGTCGATGACGGCGGTGGGGTGGGCGGTGTAGCTCATGTGCTCATGTGGCCATGTGCCCATGTGCTCATGGACCCACGCCAGCGGGGCTGCGAAGGTACCGAAGGGCGGGCGGATGGCGAACCCGAGATCCGACGTACTATTCGGACCTTAGGAGAAGGCTGCGCAGGGCTTCTTCCTGCTCTGGCAATTGTACCAAAGCTCCTGTGTCATGCAAGGCTGAAACCACGTTCCATAATCCGGCGGGTTCGAGCCCTGAACCTGTGTTCCAGCGCACACTGCCGAACCATTCCCGGGCGTCCTCCAAGGGCATGTTGTAACGCTGCGCGAAGACCTCCGGAGCGGTCTTCTTCTGCATGAGGCCGGAGGCTTGGTCATTGATCACTTTCAGCAGGCGCTGCACCTTGTCGGAGTGCTCCGCGAGAACAGCTTCGGAAGCCACGATAACGAAGGATGGCCAAGGGTTGCGGTATTCGTCCACCCGCCGAAAGATGCCGCTATCAACCAGATGCTTGGTCGTGTACTTCTCCCATAGGAAGGCCATAGGAGCCGGTTCCTTCAAGCGGGCCTCGGCACCCTTCAGGTCGTTCACCACCACGAAGTCGCTTTCCTGTAGATCCCGCCCATGAGCCTTGGCATAGGCCATGGCAACCAGGTGGCTTCCGGAGTTGGGCCTGCTGATGGCGTAGGGAACGCCGTTCAGTTGCTTTGCGTTCTGGATGGCGGTACCAGCACCCACATGCACACCCCATGTCAAGGGTGAATCCACATAGGAAGCCACGATCTTGGCCGGGTTGCCGTTGAGGATATCGCGCACAGCACCCTCGGTCACCATGATCGCCAGGTCCAGCTCGCCGTTGCGCAGCAGCTCGCACATGGCGCCGGTACCTTCGGGCACAGTGCGCCACTTCAGGTCGACGCACGCACGCACGAAGGCGCGGCGCTCCAAGGCCAGCATCCATGGCAGGTTGAAATGCTCCGGCACCCCGGCGATGCGGAGCGTGGTGAGTTCGCGCTGCTCTTCAGCGGCTGCGGCAATGGGACTCTTCTTCTTGATCTTCACGGCGGGGCGGTGGGGCGCAAAGGTCCGATTTGTGCGGCATTGGATGGGAAGAATATGGAGCCTGTAGGGCGAGAAATTGCGTTGCTGTACAGGTCGACCCTCAAAGATTGATGACCGATAATCAATAGTCATACTATAGATTTGCGGTCATGGGTACTTCGCTCTTCCAACGCATAGCCGCCAGCACGGCCTTGGATAGGCTGAAGAAACGGCCCGCCTTGGCCATTCTTGGGGCACGGCAAGTGGGCAAGACCACGCTCGCCCGACAGCTTGTGAAAGCCTTGGGGGTCACCAGCATCCATATCGACCTGGAGGACCCCGATGACCGCAGCCTGCTGCGCAACCCGAAGGAATACCTGCTGGCCCACGCCGATGAACTCATTGTGATCGATGAGGTGCAGCGTATGCCTGAACTTTTTCCGCTCCTGCGTACGCTGATCGACCGGGATCGAAAGCCCGGTCGCTTCCTGCTTCTTGGTTCCAGCTCTCCAGAAGTGGTTCAACGCTCCTCGGAATCGCTGGCCGGACGTATCGCATACATAGACCTCTACCCCCTATGTGTTCACGAAGTGGGCATGTCCAAGACGGACAGGCTTTGGTTGCGCGGCGGATTCCCTGAAGCTTTTCGCGCGGGAGACGATGCTGACGTGCGTAGCATCCTGACAGACCTGCTCCGCTCGTTCATAGAACGGGACCTGCCCTTGCTGGGCTTGCGTGCCGACCCAGCAACCACTATGCAACTGCTGCGCATGCTGGCCCATACCCATGGAAGCCCCCTGAACATGGCGATGTTGGGCAAGAGCATAGGTGTAACAGCGCCGGTGGTGAAGAACTACCTGCGTTTCTTCGAGGAGGCTGGGATGCTCTTCACGATGCCGAGTTTCCACACCAACCTGCGAAAGCGGATCGCAAGCGCCCCCAAGCTCTACCTCACCGATAGCGGCGTTCTACATGCCTTGCTCTCGATCACATCAGCGGAAGACCTCTTCGGACATCCACAACGTGGACATAGTTGGGAAGGCTTCGTTATCCAGCAGGTGCGTGCCTGGCTGCAGGGACGGGCCGAACTATTCAGTTACCGTACACACGATGGTTCCGAGATCGACCTCGTGATCACACAAGGCAACAAGGTTGTGGCTGCCTTGGAGATCAAAACGACCAATAGTCCAGCCTTGAGCAAGGGAAACCAGCTGGCATTTGATGCGGTCCAGGCTCCATTGCAACTGATCGTCACACCCGGTGCGAAGGATCATCCGTACGGTGAAGGCATTGAGGTATGCTCCCTCGCATCACTATGGAAGAAGCTCGAAGGACCCTTGAAATGACCTCACTTCCGCGCGTAGCCCTCGAAGCTGAAGTGCTCCTTCTCGTTCAGCTCCTCGGCTGAAAGGCTCTTGAAGTAATCGTAGGTGATCTTCAGGCCTTCGGCACGGGCCACCTTGGGCTCCCAGTTCAGCAGCTTGCGGGCCAGGGTGATGTCCGGCTGGCGCTGCATGGGGTCGTCCTGCGGAAGGGGCTTGTAGATGACCTTCTGCGTGGTGCCCGTGAGCTTGATGATCTCCTCGGCGAACTGAGCGATGGTGATCTCGCTGGGGTTTCCCACGTTCACGGGGCCGGCGTAGTCGCTGAGCAGGAGGCGGTAGATGCCTTCCACCAAATCGTCCACGTAGCAGAAACTACGGGTCTGGCGGCCATCGCCGAACACAGTGAGATCCTCGCCGCGAAGGGCCTGGCCGATGAAGGCCGGCAACACGCGGCCGTCGTTCAAGCGCATCCGCGGACCGTAGGTGTTGAAGATGCGCACCATGCGCGTTTCCAGCCCGTGGTAGGTGTGGTAGGCCATGGTGATGGCTTCCTGGAAACGTTTGGCTTCGTCGTACACGCCGCGCGGTCCAACCGTGTTCACGTGGCCCCAGTAGTCTTCGGGCTGTGGGTGTACCTGTGGATCGCCGTAGATCTCGCTGGTGCTGGCCACCAGTATGCGCGCACCCTTCGCCTTGGCCAGGCCGAGCAGGTTGTGCGTACCCAGCGAGCTCACCTTCAGGGTCTGGATCGGGATCTTCAGGTAGTCGATCGGGCTGGCTGGACTGGCGAAGTGCAGGATGTACTTCAGCTCGCCCGGCACATACACGTACTTGCTCACGTCGTGGTTGTAGAACTCGAACTGCTCCAGTTTGAAAAGGTGCTCGATGTTCTTCAGCCGACCGGTGATCAGGTTGTCCATGGCGATCACATGGTAACCTTCCTTAATGAAACGGTCGCAGAGGTGCGAGCCAAGGAAACCGGCTGCACCGGTGATCAGTACGCGTTCGCGGGCTTGTGCCATGGGGTTCAGGCTTCTACGGTCTGGCGGCCCACGCTCACGTAGCGGAAACCGAGTTCCTTCATTTCATCGAGGTCGTAAAGGTTGCGACCATCGAAGATCACTTTCTCCTTGAGCGCTTCGGCCACACGCTTGAAGTCGGGCGTGCGGAACAAGGCCCATTCCGTGGCTACGATCAGTGCGTCGGCACCTTTCAAAGCTTCGTACTCGTCCTTGGCGAAGGAGGCCTTATCGCCCATCACCTTGCCCACGTTCTCCATGGCTTCAGGATCGAATGCGGTGACCGTTGCACCGGCGGCTACCAAGGCATCGATCACGTAAAGGGCGGGTGCCTCGCGGATGTCGTCGGTATCGGGCTTGAAGGCCAGGCCCCAAATGGCGAAGTGCCTGCCTTTCAGATCACCTTTGTAGTGTGCTTTTATCTTGGGGATGATGGAGGTCTTCTGCTTCTCGTTCACATCCATCACGCTCTTGATGATCTGGAACTCGTAGCCGGCATCTCCACCACTCTTGGCCAGGGCCTGCACGTCCTTGGGGAAACAACTTCCGCCGTAGCCGATGCCCGGGAACAGGAAGCGCTTGCCGATGCGGGTGTCTGTACCCATGCCGATGCGCACCTTGTCCACGTCGGCACCCACGAGTTCGCAGAAGTTCGCGATCTCGTTCATGAAGGTGATCTTGGTGGCTAGGAATGCGTTGGCGGCGTACTTGGTGAGCTCGGCGCTGCGCTCATCCATGAAGATAATGGGATTGCCCTGACGTACGAAAGGCTTGTAGAGGTCCTCCATCACCTTCTGGGCGCGGGCGCTGCTGGTGCCCACCACCACACGATCGGGCTTCAGGAAGTCGTCCACAGCGAAACCTTCGCGCAGGAACTCGGGGTTGCTCACCACGTCGAAAAGCTCCTCCTTGGCGTGCTTCGCGAGGGCGGCGTGCACCTTCTCCGAGGTTCCCACAGGCACGGTGCTCTTATCCACGATGACCTTGTAGTCCGTGATGATCTTGCCCAGGTCGTCGGCCACGCCCAGCACATACTTCAGGTCGGCGCTGCCATCCTCTCCAGGTGGCGTGGGCAGGGCCAGAAAGATGATCTGAGCGTCCTTGATGGCGCTTGGCAGATCGGTGGTGAAGCTCAAGCGACCCTGGCGGATGTTGCGCTCGAAAAGCACGTCCAAATGCGGCTCGTAGATGGGCACTTTGCCATCCTTCATCATCTGCACCTTGTTGGCGTCTATGTCCACGCAGATCACGTGGTTGCCCGTTTCGGCGAAGCAGGTGCCTGTTACCAGCCCTACGTATCCTGTTCCTACTACTGCGATGTTCATTCTTCTTGTGATTAGGGCGCGCGCTTCGACTGCGCTCAGCGTGACGCGCCCGTGCCGATCAATTGAAAAAAGCCTTCACCGTTGCGGTGATGTGCGTGAGTTGTTCGTGGTCGAGTTCGGTGCTCATGGGCAGGCTCAGCACCTCGTCCATCAACATTTCGGTAATGGGCAGATCTCCGCGCTTGATGCCGTACCCTTCGTAAGCTTTCTGCAGGTGCAAGGGCACGGGGTAGTAGATCATAGCTGGTACACCGTTCTTCTCCAAATGGGCACGAAGGGCATCGCGGTGGCCTCCCGTTATACGAAGCGTATACTGGTGAAAGACGTGGGTACTATCGGCGCTGCGGACTGGCGTATGCACGTGCTCCATGCCTGCAAAAGCGTTGTCGTAATAGGCGGCGGCTTCATTACGGGCCGTGTTGTACTCGGCCATACGCTTCAGCTTGATGCGCAGGATGGCGGCCTGGATGCTGTCCAAGCGGCTATTCACACCTACCACATCGTGGTAGTAGCGTACCTCACTGCCGTGGTTGCACACCTGGCGGATGCGCTTGGCCAAGGCATCATCGTTGGTGAAGATGGCACCACCATCGCCGTAGCAGCCCAGGTTCTTGCTGGGGAAGAAACTTGTTGTGCCCACGTGGCCGATCGTGCCGGCCTTCTTTATCGTTCCATCCGGGAACGTGTAGTCGCTACCCACAGCCTGGCAGTTGTCTTCGATCACGTACAGGTCGTGCTCCTTGGCGATGGCCATGATGGCGGCCATGTCGGCTGTTT
This sequence comes from Flavobacteriales bacterium, assembly GCA_040881405.1. Classification (GTDB taxonomy): domain Bacteria; phylum Bacteroidota; class Bacteroidia; order Flavobacteriales_F; family PHOS-HE28; genus PHOS-HE28. Next base: position 5,495 of record JBBEDG010000041.1, read on the forward strand.
GGCCGAAAAGGTGTACGGGTACGATGGCCTTGGTGCGCTTGGTGATCTTACGCTTGATGTCCTCCGGATCGATGTTGTAGGTACCGGGCAATACCTCGGCAAAAACCGGATGCAGGCCCAACAGCGCCACCACTTCCACCGTTGCCACGAAGGTGAACGACGGCGTGATGACCTCATCACCGGGCTTCAGGTCAAGGGCCATCATGGCGATCTGCAAGGCATCGGTGCCATTGGCGCACCCAATGGTGTGCTTCACCTCGAGGTATGTGGCCAACTCCTGTTCGAAGGCCTTCACCTCCGGACCGTTGATGAATTGCGCGCTCTGCATAACGCCGAGCACGGCCTGATCCACCTCCTGCTTGATCTTGCTGTATTGGCCGACAAGGTCGACCATCTGGATGGGCTTCATGAAGGACTGGCGCGGGCGCTCTAAAGCGCTTGTGCGCCCGGCCAACGGTGCGCGAAGATATGCACCGGGACAAGCCGAGGATCGCCCTGCCGGCGTGATACCGGACACTATAATAGGTGGTCGCATCGTTCCCATCGGGCTACCTTCGCCGTGTCATGCGACCGCTATTCCTGCTCCTCTTCATCGTCCTGCTGGGTGTCCCGAGGCCTTCCTACGCACAAGGCAACCTCCGGGATACGACCATTGCGCTTACGCTGGTGACCGCATCATACGCATACCAAATGCCTGGTGGCGATATGGGCCTTCGGTTCGGTCCGAACAGCAACATCGGGCTTAGTGCTTCATATAAGACCAACCGCAACTACCTCATCGGCGTTGAGGGAGGATTCCTCTTCGGCGACAACGTGCGCGAACCAGGCTTGCTACGCAACATGATCACGCGTGAGGGTCAGATCGTTGACCAGGACGGAGCAATGGCCGATGTGCTCATCTATCAACGTGGCTACACGGTGATGGCCGTGGTAGGCAAGGTCATTCCGGTGGCCGGCCCCAACCCCAACTCGGGCCTGCTATTGAAATTCGGTGGAGGTTACTTCCGCCACAAGATCCGCATACAGACCCAGAAGAACGAGGTGCCCCAGCTTGAAGGCCAATACTTGGAAGGGTATGATAGGCTCGCGGCAGGCCCAGTGGCAATGCTCTTTGCCGGATACCAGAACCTGAGCAATAACCGCCGTGTGAACTTCACGGTGGGCTTCGAGATCCTCGCTGGGTTCACAGAACCGCTCCGGGCCATGAACTTCGATACCCAACGTTCCGATACGGACCGTCGTTTCGATGGGCTCATGGGCATCCGCGCAGGATGGTCACTGCCCATATACAAGCGGCAGGACGATCGCTTCCACTTCTACTGATGCCGTTGCTGTACGACCTGGGCACGGCACTGTACCACGCGGCCATTCGCGCGACAGTACCGTTCAATAGCAAGGCCAGGGCATGGGTGCAAGGCCGCAAGGATGTATGGCAACGCCTTGAGGCGAAAAGCGGAGTATTGAAGGGCTGTTTGTGGATGCATTGCGCCAGCGTAGGCGAATTCGAGCAAGGCCGACCCGTACTGGAAGCTCTGAAGGCGGAACACCCGGACACGCCCGTTCTCCTCACCTTTTTCAGCCCCAGTGGCTACGAGGCCCTGAAGCAATTCCCACTAGCAGAGCATGTGGAATACCTGCCGGCCGATAGCGCCGCCAATGCACGGCGGCTTCTGGCTCTGATCGAACCCAGCAAAGTGCTCTGGGTGAAGTACGAGTTCTGGTACCATTATCTGGCAGCCCTGCATAAAGGCGATGTTCCCACCTACCTGGTCTCTGCCATATTCAGGGCCGGCCAACCCTTCTTCCGCTGGTATGGCAGCACGCACCGCAGCATGCTGCGCTGCTTTCGGCACCTCTTCGTACAGGATGAACGATCACGGGCGCTGCTCGCCGGTATCGCGATCACAGATGTCACGGTAAGCGGCGACACGCGTTTCGACCGTGTGGACGCGATCCGACAAGGAAATAGCGACCTGCCCATCGCCACGGGTTTTTCCGGCTCGGGGCCGGTATTGGTATGTGGCAGCATTTGGCCAGCGGATGAAAAGGTGCTCGAAAGCACCCTGTGGCGGATGGAGCTTCCGCTGAAGTGCATCGTGGTTCCCCATGAATTGGACAAAGCCATGCTGCGGCGTACCGAAGGACGCTTTCCTCGCCCTTTGGTGCGGTGGAGCGAATTGCAGGGTAGCCCGCCGAAGAATGCTCGGCCCCGAACCCCAAGGCA
>JBBEDG010000042.1:0-7717 GCA_040881405.1 Flavobacteriales bacterium
CTTTGGCCAACACACGTGCCCGATTGCGGATGACCACGCTTTACTATTTCGCCGGACTGCTGCGCCACTTGGTGGCCGGCACGGGAAACAAGGTGGAGGACTTCGGCGTGGGCTTCTTCACCAAGTACGGCGATGGCGGCGTGGATCTCTCGCCCATCGCGGATTTTACGAAGACGGAGGTGTATGCCTTGGCAAAGGAATTGGGGATCATAGAGAGCATTCGGAGCGCCAAGCCTACGGACGGCTTGTGGGGTGACGACCGCAGCGACGAGGATCAGATCGGCGCCAGCTATCCCGAGCTGGAGTGGGCCATGGCATTGCGCGAGAACACGGAGCCCGTTGACCCCACAGCGCTCAGCGATCGTCAGCGTACAGTGCTGGCCATCTTCGATCGCTTGAATGCGGCCAACAAGCACAAGATGGAACCGATACCGGTGTGCATGATCCCGGCCTCACTCCGGTGAACGCTTTCGATCGTCAGTGATCGTAGCTCCTACCACGCCACCAGACCCGCCACGTTTGGTTGTTCAGGCGAGCGCGCAGGATACCTCTGTCCAGCGAGAATTCATGTGAGCCAGCCGCGCCGATGACCACCTCGGTGCGGCCATTCCGCCAGTACTTCAGGGTGCGGTCCACATCCACATAGGCCAGGGCACCCCAGGAAGCGTACCACTTCTGGGGCACCACCCGTTCCAACGTGTGCAACTCGCCTTTGCTGAACACATTGAAGAAGCTCTGGTCCTCGATGATCAGTAAGCTGTCCACCACCTGCCAATTCTGGGGAACGAAGGTCATGGCCGTGTGCACCTGCCCACCCTCGAACATTTTGAGCGAACCAGTTAGGTCCAGCCAAGCCATCACGCCTTTGCCCACTTGGTAGCGTTGAGGCATGCGCTCTTCCAGATCGTAAATGGTGCCTTGGTGGAAGACCTTGAAGGTGTGGTCGTACGAATCCTGAAAGGCCACCATGTCCAAGCCGCACTGGAAGTCCATCTCCGTTACCAGGTCGCTCAGCTCATAGGTGTTCCCTTGGTAGAAGACCTTGAAGAGCCTGTCGTACGAAGAGACCCATGCCAGCACATTGTCGCCGGCCTTCCATTCCTGCACCGCGTTGCCCGCCAGCTGATCCTCGATCTTTATCGTTTCGCCTTTGTAGAAAACATTGACGGTCTGGTTCACTTCGTCCTTGAACGCCGCGATACTATCCTCCACCACATGTTTCCCCACGTTCCCGCAAAGCATGCGTGTGGCGCCATCATTCACCTTCAATATACCCGCGACGGTGAAACCCACGTAATGGTCGGTGACCACCGGCTCGATACCTGATGCCCGATCGATGGTGGAGGTATTGCCATTGCGATAGATCTTCAGATCATCCTGCACATTGGCATACACCACGGAATTCCCCCCGATGTGGATGGACTTCGGTTTTTGCGGTTCGATCTGCGTCATGCTCCCCTTATCGAAGACGATCAGTCGATCCATGAAATCGAGGAAAGCCGTTACATCCTGGGCTTGGCAAACGGAGCTTGGCAGCAGGAGGCAAAGTGCGGGAAGTAAGCGGGTCATGCGCTACAAGGTAAGAAGCATCGTGCGAAAATACCATGATGAACAACCACCGATAACTTGCATCACCTGCCGGCCCAATGAGCAGGGTCACCTTTCCGTTCTTCCTGCATCAAGGGGAAAGACGGATCCCAATGAGCGACCAGGAGATCATCAGCCAACTGCGAACAGGGCAACAGCACAAGGCCCTTGTGAAGCTCTATGCGCACCTGCCAAAGGTGGAGCGCATGGTGCGCAACAACTACGGCACCCGCGCCGATGCCAAGGACCTGTTCCAGGACGCGCTGATCATCCTGCTCGGCAAGGCGAAGGACGAGGCGTTCACGCTCACCTGCTCCATCGGCACCTACCTGTTCGCCATCTGCCGCAACAAGTGGCAGGAGGAGCTGCGCAGAAGGGGCCGCTTCACGCAGGAGCTGGAGGCAGCGCCCGACGAGCCGGAAGACCTGAGTGCTCTGCTCGCCGAAGAGCAGCACTTCGGCCTGGCCGAGCGCGCGTTGCAGGCCTTGGGCGACAAGTGCCTCGAACTCCTCAAGCGCTTCTACCTGCTGAAGGAACCGCTGCTCACCATCGCCAAGTCCATCGGACTGGCGGGCGAGGGCGCGGCCAAGACGCGGAAGTACAAGTGCCTGGAAGAGGCTCGCAAACGCTACCGCGCGCTGCTCGCACAGGGATCCGTCGCAAACATCCAAACCCCCTGCGCGATGCGCGACGAACTGACCCTGATGGAACTCGCCGACCGCTACCTGAGCGGCGAACTGAACGCGACCGATCGTGCTGCCTTCGAAGAGCGGATGCGCAGCAATGCGGAACTGCGCGAATTGGTGGAGGACCAACGCGTATTACTAGGTGGCATGGAGCGCATCGCTTTGCGGCCCGCAGTGAACAAGGCTTTCCGCAGTTACAAGTGGGGCAAGTGGCTACCTGGGATCGGTGGTGCTATCCTCATCGGTCTAATCCTGACAAGCGGATATTTCGCAACCGAACGGCCCGAGATCCAAGACCCGATCGATCAAGAACAGACCATCCAATACCTGCAACCAGCTGTTCCAGTTGAGAGTACCGATAGCGCCGACGGATTGAGATCGGAAGAGCCACTGGCGCCCACTGAAGGCCGATGGCAGATAGAACGGACCGACACTGTGGTCATGATCATGCGCGATAGACGCTTGGTGCCTTTGTCCGAGCAAGACAACAGTGGTAAGCGGGCTTTCAGCAAGGTGATCTCCGTTCCCGTTGAAGGGTCCTCGCACGAAGTACTCAAAGCAAGAATTGACTCATTGAAAAAAAGCGGTGCCACTTACAGCAGACCGGGGCGTGAGAAGATATCAAAGGATTCACTTCAGAAGCTGTTCGGGGGTGATAGATCACCGCTAATGGATTGAATGGACGATAGTTGAGACTTCCCGATCACCCGATCGTCCACGTCTTCCCGCCGCTCAACAACGCATCCAGATCACCCACACCTTTCTTCTCTTTCGCCAGTGCGACCTGAGCGTTCATCTTGGTCTCCATGCACGCGCGGGCGGCGATGTAGAACACACCAAAAGGTCGTGGCATCGCGCCTTCGTGGCCTTGGTCATCGAAGAGGCGCACGAGGATGCTGGCCTTGTAGCTGTCATGCTGGTCGTGTATCCAGAGGTCATCCGGCAAGGCTTCGCCGGGGGTGAGGTCCACGATCACGGGGGTCATACCCTCGAGCTTGATGCCCTTGGTGCCGTTGGCGTAAACGAGCGGCTTCCCGTGTTCCACAAAGAGCGTGTGGAAGGGCTTGGTGGCTTTCTCCGTAAAGACCTCGAAGGCACCATCGTTGAAGACGTTACAGTTCTGGTAGATCTCGATGAGGCTGGTGCCGCGGTGGGCATCGGCCTTCACCAGCACCTCGCGCAGTTGCTTCGGATCGCGATCCATGGCGCGGGCGATGAACGTGGCATCGGCGCCCTTGCACAAGGCCAGCGGATTGAAGGGATGGTCCACGCTGCCCATGGGCGTGCTCTTGGTCACTGCACCTTCGGGTGAGGTGGGTGAGTACTGCCCTTTGGTAAGGCCGTAGATCTCGTTGTTGAAGAGCAGTACGTTCACATCCACGTTGCGGCGCAGCAGGTGGATCAGGTGGTTGCCGCCGATGCTGAGCGAATCGCCATCACCGGTGATCATCCACACGCTGAGCTCCGGACGTACCGCCCGCAAACCGCTGACGATGGCCGGCGCACGGCCGTGGATGCTGTGCATTCCATACGTGTCCAAGTAGTAAGGAAAACGCGAGCTGCAACCGATACCGCTGATGAAAACGATCTCCTCCTTCGGTTTGCCTTGTTCCTTCAGGATGGTCTCCACCTGTTTCAGAATGGAGTAGTCGCCGCAACCGGGACACCAGCGCACTTCCTGATCACTGGCATAATTGAGCTTCACCGGTGCGCCGGTTCCGTTCACAACTTCGTTGGCGGTGGTCATTGCTTCAGGAATTCAGTGGCGGCAGCCTTGATCTCCGCCGAGGAGAAAGGCATGCCTTGGATCTTGTTCAAGCCCTTCGCATCAACGAGGTATTCCGCGCGGATCAGCTGGCGCAGTTGGCCGCTGTTCATCTCGGGGATCAGCACGCGTTCGTAGCGGGATAGGATATCGCCCAGCTCCTTGCGGAAGGGGAAGAGGTAGCGCAGATGCAGGTGTCCGACGCAATTGCCCTCGGCACACATCTCGTTCACCGCAGTGCGGATGGCGCCATAGGTACTGCCCCAACCGAGGATCAGCAGATCGCCACTGTCCACACCATTGCTGATGTCCAGCGGTGGCACACCTTCCACCACCTTGCGCACCTTCTCGGCACGCAAGCGAACCATCTTCTCGTGGTTCAGCGGATCGTAGCTGATGTTGCCCGTGCCGTCCTCTTTCTCGATGCCACCAATGCGGTGCTGCAATCCGGCCATGCCGGGAACAGCCCAAGGGCGCACGCCTTTCTCGTCGCGGAGGTATGGCAGGAACTTCTCCATGTCACCAGCCACTTTCGGCTTCGCGAACGGAGGCATGATCGGCTTCAGGTCCTTCGACTGCGGGAACTGCCACGGCTCCGCACCGTTGGCGATGTAGCCATCGGTGAGCAGGATAACGGGCGTCATATGCTCCACCGCGATTCGCACCGCCTCGTAGGCCATCTCGAAACAATCCGTAGGTGTACTGGCCGCGAGCACAGGGATAGGCGCTTCGCCATTGCGACCGTGTACCGCTTGGAAAAGATCGGCTTGTTCGGTCTTGGTGGGCAGCCCGGTGCTTGGGCCGCCGCGCTGTACGTTCACGATCACCAACGGGATCTCCAGCATGAAAGCCAGGCCCATGGCTTCACCCTTCAGCGCAATGCCTGGACCACTGCTGGCCGTGATGCCCAAGGCACCACCATAACTCGCACCGATGGCCGAGCATATCGCCGCGATCTCGTCCTCCGCTTGGAAGGTCTTCACGCCGAAATTCTTGTGCTTGGCCAGTTCGTGTAGGATGTCGCTGGCGGGTGTGATCGGGTAACTGCCGTAGAAGAGATCGAGGCCCGCCTTTTGCGCACCAGCGATCAATCCCAATGCGGTGCCTTGGTTTCCGGTGATACTGCGATACGTGCCCTTCGGCATCGGCGCGGGCTTCACCTCGAAGCGTGTGGTGAAGGTCTCGCTGGTATCGCCGTAGTTGTAGCCCGCGAGCAATGCCTTCTTGTTCGCTTCGAGCAGCTCGGGCTTCTTGCCGAACTTGCTTTCCAAGAACTTCTCGCTGTTCTCCAAGCTGCGGCTGTACATCCAGTTCACAAAGCCCAGCACGAACATGTTCTTGCAGCGGTCCTTTTCCTTCATGCCCAGCGTCATGCCTTCGAGGGCATTGCGGGTCATCTTGGTAACATCCACGGCGTGTACCGTGTAGTTGGCCAGGGAGCCATCGGTGAGCGGATCCTGCTGATCGATGTAGCCCGCAAGACGCAGGTTCTTTGTATCGAAGCCGTCGCTGTTGGCGATGATCGTGCCGCCGAGTTTCAGCTTGCTCAGGTTGGCTTTCAGCGCAGCGCTGTTCATCACCACCAGCACATCGCACTGGTCGCCAGCGGTGTAGAGTTCCACACTACCGAATTGCAACTGGTAGCCGCTAACCCCCGCGATGGTGCCTTGTGGCGCACGGATCTCAGCGGGGAAGTTGGGGAAGGTGCTGACGTCGTTACCGAACAGCGCGTTGGTGTCGGTGAACTGGGCACCGGTCAACTGGATGCCGTCGCCGCTGTCGCCAGCGAAAAGGATGACCACGTTGCGCCGCTCTTCGACGGTTTTGGTACGGGTAGGAGTTTCCATGCGGGAATTGCACGTCAAAGGTACGGGCGCAGAAGGAGGTGGGCGTGATGGCGGTCACGCTGTGCGTGGGAACAGATAAGCGTGGGGAAAGTTCGCGCATCCCTATTCGATCCACGCATGGGACCGTGCCCTCATGGTATCTTTGGAAGTACAAAACGCAAGACCATGCTCGATTGGCGCGATCATATCGCTTCGGACCCCAAGGTGATGCTTGGCAAACCTTGTTTTAAGGGTACCCGCATCCCAGTGGACCTGATCCTGGAGAAAATGGCCTATGGTGAGGTGGAAGCAGAGATCCTGGAGGGTTATCCAAAACTGACGAACGAGAGCATCCGTGCAGCCTTGCTGTATGCTGTGGATTCGGTCAGGAACGACATCACCTACGCGGATTGAATCGAGGTCGATGCGTCTCGTAGCCGATGAAAGCGTCGAGTATTTCGTTGTCGCTGCTTTGCGCAATGCAGGACACGAGGTCTACTCCATTGCCGAAGAGGTTCATGGTATTGCTGATGAAGAAGTTCTCGGGTTGGCCTTTGAACGAGGCGAGGTACTATTGACCGAGGACAAGGACTTTGGGGAGTTGGTATTCTCCCACGACCGACCACACCGTGGTGTGGTATTGCTCCGGATGCACGGAATGCGTCCCCACGACAAGACCGCCCGCATCGTCATGCTATTTAGCCTTCATGGACACGAGTTCTCGAACGCGATAACCACCGTTCGGCCGCGTACGATCCGTATCCGGCCAAGAGCCTGAGTGAACTCTTGGTTGAAGTGCATTCAGCGTGTAAGAGACATCAGCGCTCTCGCCCGATGGCAAGAAGAACGACCGGGTAGCCTATCACACCACCACCCCCAAGTTCACCGCCTCCACCGACTTGATCTGCGGGGCCACGCGCTTGATGGCCTCCTCCACGCCGGCCTTCATGGTCATGGGGCTCATGGCGCAGTTGGTGCACGCACCGTGCAAGCGCACGCGAGCAATGCCGTCCGGGGTCACTTCCTCCAGCGAAATGTCGCCGCCATCAGCCTCCAGGAAGGGACGCAGGTCGGCGAGCGCTTCGAGGATGCGCACTTTAACCTGTTCCAGTTCGAGGGTTTCCATGGTCATGCGGTGACGGGCTTGGGCTGTGTTTCCAGCGCGGCAAGACGGTTCTGGAAAGCGGTACAAAGGTGGTCAAATGCGGCGGCGGCGGGCGTGTTGCCCTGTAGCACGGCTGGGCGGCCCACATCACCTGCTTCGCGGATGCTCTGGATCAGTGGCACCTCGGCTAGGAAAGGCACTTGAAGCTCTTCGGCCAAAGCACGGGCACCTCCCTTTCCGAAGATGTAGTATTTGTTCTACGGGAGTTCGGCTGGGGTGAACCAGGCCATGTTCTCCACGAATCCGAGCACGGGCACATTCACACTGGGCAGGCGGAAGAGGCCCACGCCTTTGCGGGCATCGATAAGGGCCACGTTCTGGGGGGTGCTCACGATGATGGCGCCAGTGAGTGGAACGGCTTGAACGAGCGAAAGGTGGATGTCACCGGTGCCGGGTGGCAGATCCACCAGCAACACATCCAGTTCGCCCCAATCGGCATCCTTGATCAACTGCTCCAAGGCCTTGGTGGCCATGGGTCCGCGCCAGGCGATGGCCTGATCGATCTGGGAGAAAAACCCGATACTCAGCAGCTTCACGCCGTAGCTCTCCACAGGTACGATCCAATGCTTGCCGTCCTTCTCGCGCGTGGCAGGCTTCTCGTGCAGCACATCGAACATCAGCGGCATGCTGGGTCCGTAGATGTCGGCGTCCACCAAGCCCACTTTCAGGCCGCGCGCTGCAAGACCGG
>JBBEDG010000043.1:0-7682 GCA_040881405.1 Flavobacteriales bacterium
CCACGGTCGCCACCGCCACCGCCACCGTATCCACCGCGACCACCGCCACCGCCGAAGCTGGGACGATCACCTTCGGTACGAGGACGGGCCTCGTTCACGACCAGATCACGGCCGTGGAAGCTTTTGCCATTGGTGCCTTCAATGGCAGCACGGCCGGCTTCGTCATTGGCCATCTCAACGAATCCGAAGCCACGGCTACGGTTCGTCACCTTGTCCATAATGATCTTGGCCGATGTGACCTCTCCGAATGGAGCGAAAAGCTCGTGGAGATCCTGGTCCTTTACTGAGTAAGGCACGTTGGCGACGTAAATGTTCATGAGTTCTACTGACTGAGTTTTTGTTGGTCTTTGTCTGTACCCCCGTGGTCTCGCCAAAGCACAGGGGGGCCTTTGGACGCAACGAAAGTAGGTCGATCTTGGATCCCGGCAACAGGGGAGGGTCGGAAATGTTCGCGGTCAGCTATAAGTATCCACCGCTGCGCGGAGCCCAAGGGGCAGTTCAAAGAAGCGTATGGCTCCTTGCCCCACCCTCAAAGGCGTACAATGCGCTTGGTCCACTTTCGACCATCCCGTTCGCTGGCGACAAGCGTGTAGAGTCCCGGGGCCAATGGGCTTGGATCCCACTGCAATGAAGCGTTGGGAGCGAAGGACAAGGACGCGAGTTCGCGGCCACCAAGGTCAAGCACGATCAATTGGACCAGCTCATGGCCACTTACGGTGATCGACGCATTGGAAGGATTGGGGAATACGTGTACACCACCGTTCTGGAGAGTTCCGGAGAGGTTGGTGCTGATGCCGCATTCCAGCGCATGCTGCTGGAAGAAGTCCCACATCAGGTCATTCGCGCTGATCGCTGCTGAAGGAGGATCACCGATACCCGTGCCAGAGCCCCCGGGCCAGCTATGCCCGCCGTCCTGGGTGATGTAGTGCAGGATCTCCCGCTGACAATCGCATTCGTGCCAGCGCACCACGGTCATTGCTGCGTCGTTCTGCAGTGTGTCGCGCAGGATCCCGCAATTGGCGTGAAGGGCAAATGCTGTAAGTACCGAATCCTGGGGTGAGTTGTAGTGATTTGAGACCCCATCGCCCTCACCGCCGAGGTAGGGCACACTGGTGTCCTGGTAGCTGTGAAAGGATATGACGGGTACCGAGCGCGTGGGCTGGCACACAGCGATAGTCATGCTCGCCGCCACGGGAGCTATGGCCGCGATCCTTTCGCTAAGCTCACAAGCCAACCGGTAGCTCATGAAGCCTCCGTTGCTCATGCCGGTGGCATAGATGCGGTTCGTGTCGATGGCATGGGTCGCGATCACCTCATCCAACAAGGCGTCGATGAAGCCCACGTCGTCGATGTTGTTGTTCATCGCGGAACCACAACAGCCGCCGGCGTTCCAAGTGCGTATCCCGCCGGTACCATCCGGGTAGACCATTATGAAGCCTTCCTGTTCCGCTTTCACCGTCAGTTGCGATTGGATCTCCACCTGTGCGCCGCTGCCGAAGCCGCCGTGCATGCAGATCACCAAGGGTAGGGGCGTTATGCCGTCGTAGATCGAGGGCAAACGAAGTGTGTAGGTGCGTTGCAAGCCACCCACGGTGATGGTACCGGCTTGGGCGAAAGCCGCGATCGAGAGTGGGAACAGAAGAAGAAGGGTGGTAAGTCGCAACATGGAGGTGAAGATATGGACTTGGACAATGAAGGAATACGAAGGTTCAACGCCATGTTCGTGGTTGGTATGATGAGACCAAGAAAACAAGGTCTCGCGCCGGAAGTATGTTTCAACATGCGGCAAGGCGCTTCATTGCACACGCTCGATCCGGTAGATCAGCGCCTCCGTATCATGTTCGCATACATCGTTCTTCCAGTAGCGCATAGCCAGCTTTTCCAACACACGCACCGAAGCCAGGTTCTCACGCGCCACCCGACCAATGATCGTATCCAGGCCGAAACGACCGAAGCCCAGCTCCAAACAGGCGTACCCCGCCTCCGTGGCATAGCCCTGGCCCCAGTGCTCACGCAACAAACGGTAGCCTAGGTCGACATCGCCGTTGGCATGTCGTTTCAGTCCGCACCAACCCAACCATACGTTATCCGATCGCCGCAGCACCGCCCAGCGCCCGAAGCCGTTCAACCGGTAGTCCGGATAGTCCGCAAGGAATTCCCGCGCGGCTTCCACCGAGGCGAAAGGCCCATCGCCGGTGTGGCGGACCACTTCAGGGTCGCTGTTCAGGCGAAAAGCGTGTTCGGCATCGTCCAACGTCATTTCACGGAGGTACAGCCGCGCCGTGGTCACGATCGCGTTCATGCAGGCAAAGCTCGTTATCGACACAGATAGTTTACCAAGGCGTGACAGCCGGCCGGTCGGCTGTGGGTGTGGACCGGATTACCTTTGCCCCCGCTTCGGCGTACGCCGAGCACTGCTCTATGACAACACCCACTTTTGCCAAGACCGCTCCGGTCTTCTTTCAACGCTTGCGCGAGGTCACCGACGCATACTTCAAGGACAACAACCTGAAGAGGACCGGCGACAGCCGCCTGTACTGGAAAACGGCCATCCTGCTCTCCACCTTGGTGGGGCTCTATGTACTGCTGGTGTTCTTCACGCCAGCATCCGTGGTGCTCTCCTTGGTGCTGTGTGCCCTGCTTGGGGTGGTAATGGCCAGCGTTGGTTTCAATGTGATGCACGATGGCGCGCATGGCAGCTACAGCAGCCGCAAATGGGTGAACGAGATGATGGGCCATTCGCTCAACCTGCTCGGTGGCAGCGTGCATTTCTGGAAGATGAAGCACAACGAGAACCACCACACCTTCACCAACATCGAAGGCATGGATGACGACATCGACATCAAACCGTGGGTGCGCGTGCATGAAGGCCAGCCGCGCTACTGGTTCCACCGTTTCCAGCACATCTACGGGCTCCTGCTTTACGGGCTGACCTACCTGTTCTGGGTGTTCTACAACGACATGAAGAAGTACTTCACTGGCAAGATCGCGGACAATACCCGCATGAAACCGATGCCGCTAAAAGAGCATGTGATCTTTTGGGCCACCAAGCTGGGCTATGTGTCCGTGTTCATCGTTCTGCCCATGTTCTTTGCTGGAGTAGTGCCAACGCTGGTGGGCTACGGCGTCATGATGTTCGTGGCCGGGGTGTTCATCGCAGTGGTGTTCCAATTGGCACACGTGGTGGAGCACGCTGAATTCGTACACCCACCTACGGATGGCGACCAGATCGAAAGCGAATGGGCCATTCACCAGGTGAACACCACGGTGAACTTTGCCACCCACAACAGGGTGTGGAACTGGCTCTTCGGTGGCTTGAACTTCCAGGTGGAGCACCACCTGTTCCCGCGCATCAGCCATGTGCATTACCCTGCCCTCAACAAGAAGCTGAAAGAAGTGTGCGCGGAATTCAACGTGCAGTACCGCGAGTTCCCGAGCTTGCGCAGCGCGCTGTGGAGCCACTTGCGGCATTTGCGGCAGGCGGGGGTGGCTTGAGGAAGAGTGAAGTGTGAGTGCGGAGTTGTGAAGTGTGATCGTGCACACCACTTCACAGCTCACAATTCACATTTCACACCTCACACCTCACACTTGGATCACTGGTCTCACTCTATCTCCACCGGCATCTCCTTCAGTTGCGGCATCGTGTATGCGTCTCATCCGAACCCATACATTCGCTACTACCATGGAGCAGTGTGTGAATGAACCTGTGCTGAACTGGTTGGGTGGGAAAACGCAGGGATCCTTGCAGGAGAGCCTGCGGAGATTTAATATCAAGTAGCGAACTGATGACAGCATTCTTCTATCGTGCTTCGAAGGTCGAAGAGGATGAAAGTCAAGTCATCTACAGACTAAATCGAGATTACTTGCGAGAGCCTGAACTAACCGATGAAGTCATTATTGACAAGAATGGATTGGTAGTAACGAACGTCGAGGATTTGGAAGAGAGCTTCAAAGGGGAAGTCTCTATGAAAGCTGTTTATTGGTTGGGTTGGAAACTTAGGCAAACACCAAATGTCTTTCCCGAGGAACTGACGCACTTAGCGTAGTTGCGTTGCTATGGAGAGAAATCCTTGCCACGCGCCGTTTCCGACAACGCGACCCATTGAAGAACCTCTGCAGTGGTCCGATGCACTCCCGACTGCCGAAGCCGACCCAACGTCATCATGAGGTGCTCCCCAACCACGTGACCTGCTCATCATCCCGTCATCGCTAAGGAGCCATCGCGAGCAAAGAGTGGCAAGTGGGCCGCCAGCACCTCGGCCCACTTGCCACTCCTTACTCGCCACTCGCCACTACTGCATTCACTCGATCACCACCGGCATATCCTTCGGGTGCTTCACCGTGTAGCTGAATCCAAGCTTCTTCGTCGCCTTGGGCTCCAGCGTGAACTTCCAGGTCAACAGGCCTTTCTGTTCGTCGACCGTAGCGCCGCCTTTGTCCTCCAGCTTCACCTCGATCTCGCTCTGCGGGCTTAGTGGATGCTGGTCCAGTACTTCAAGGTCCACCGCAGTGCCTTTGGTGTTGCGCACGGTAAGGTCCCAGCCGATGCTCACGGTCCGCTTGCCGCCCACAACGGCTTTCTGGTCGGTGGTCTTGCGCTTCACACGTTCCACCACTACGCCTTTGTCGCGGCCCAGGGAGATCTCGAGCGTATCCTTCGGGATGTCCAACTGCAGGTAGCTCTGGCCCACGTAGGTGCCTTCGAAGAAAACGTTTGCCTCGCCGGGAAGCAGGTTAAGGTCTTCCCAACCCGTGGTGCGCGCGTAGAGGAAGGCATCCTTGTCCAGCTTGGGCGTTGCGTAGTGCTTGTAGGAAGCGGGAATGCTGTGGCTCTTTACGCCCACGGTATGCGCCTTTCCATCGCTGGGAATGGTAAAGGCCGTTTCGATGACGAACTCTGTGGTGGTAGTACGGTAGGCCACGGTGTTCGCGACGGTGGTCTGGGCATCCATGTCATCGTATTTCAAGGATGTGGTTTCGGCTTCGCCTTTGTCGCTGGCCTGCCGCGCAGGTGCCGGTGCCCGGCTCATGGTTGTTTCCCTCAACTGCACCGGGCGTGGCAGCCACAAGGTCCAAGGGTTCAGTTTGGGCATTACGCCGCCCAAGGTCGGGTTGCCGCTACTCAGGCTCAAGGACACCTTGTTCCAATCCTCGCCGGTGTTGTTGGTCACCTGGGCTTTCATCAGCAGTTCGATCGGTTGCCCCACACTTTTAGCGCGCAGATCATAGGCAGGTATCCAGCCCGCATTGGGCACAAAGCAGCTCAGCGTGAAGCTTGCGTTCACTTCGGCAGGGATGCTGATCTCCACCACCACCTCACTGGTGGGGCGTGGCGCTTGTGCCTGCAACTGCTGCAACTGCTGGCGCTGTTTGCTCAACTCTTCGTTGATCGCCACCAGCTTCTCCTGCTGTGCCAACCAGTTCGTTTTGGTCACTTTCAAACGTTCGCGTACATAGTCGTTCACGGCCATGAGCTGCGATGCCGTAAGCCCATTATCCTGCCCGCCGATGCTGCTGTTCTTGCCCAGCAACTGTTCCTCGTTCACCCACACATCCTGCATGGCTTTCTCGAAGGCATGCTCTTTCTCCAACTTCTTGATCCGCCCGGTGATCTCCTCGATCTCCTTCTTCTGCGGACTTTCCGTCAGGTAGTTCAGCCGGTGGTTCACGCTGAGGATGGTGTACCCACCCTTGCCCGTTACCTGGATGCTTTTCGGGTCGATCTGTTGAGGTAGCCCGGTGAAGACCAAGGTGCTTGTACCCGACGGCACCGTGGCGCTGGCGGTTCGTGCAAGCTGTGCGCCGCTTAGGAAGACCTTGACCTCGGAAAGTTTGGAGATCACTGGTTTCTCGGTGGCGTGCAAGGTGGTGGCAACCAGCAGGGAGAGGAGGAGGAGGGAGCGCATGGGGCGAAAATTATGGGACAAAGGAAGGGCTTCGTTTGGCAAGCCACAGTACTCTGTACACCCGGAACCTATCCGCGTTCGATCCCGACGAGAATTCCAGCTAGGGATATGTTGAACGAAAAAAGGCCGCCCCACCGGGACGGCCTTTTTTCATTCACTATTGGATGATCAACGTGCGATGACCAATCGCTCGGTGTGGATGCTGCTGCCAGCCACAACACGAACGATATAGACACCGGATCCAAGCTGGCCTTCCAACTCAAGACGGGTATCCACATTGGCGCCGGATACAGGTACCATGCGATCGGCAACGCGCTTTCCGTTGAGGTCGATGATCTCAACAGCTACGAGCTTCACACCGTCCTCGACACCGCTCAGGTTCAGCCAAAGCTGATCACCATTGTTCGGGTTGGGCCACAGGCTCATTTCCGCGCTGGTGATATCCAGTTCCTTGGTACGACCAGCGATGGCACTCTCACCAACAATAGTGATGGTGCAGGATTCGCCCCATGAAGCACCCTCGGTGCACCAGGTGGCGCCAAAATCCCTGCTTACGCGCACATCAACGTCGTAGGTCCTACCCGCCTCCAAGGCTGGCGAGTTCCAGTTCAGCTGCAGAACGAAAGTGTTGCTCGTAACCACGTACTCGAATCCTTCCTCCTCCAGACGGAAGCGGAACTGGTATCGGTTGGCACCGGTAACAGGACGTGCCCACACGAAGTTTCCTGGGCCGAACTCGCGGGTTTGTCCGCAGCTCAGGAATGCATTACCAGGCGTATCGTTCAATTGGGTAAGCGGGCACTGAGCGCGTACAGGGTCGATCTTGAAACGGCTTGCAGGACCCCAGTTTCCATTGATACCATTGACACGGGTACGTACACGCACGTTCATCAGCACGTTCTCTGGAACAATGCTGCCGATGGGTGCCAACCAGTAGTTGATCTTCATACGCGCGGCGCGGGTGGCGCTGGCAGGACCGAAGTTGTCGCTGGTAGCATGGCTGCGGAAACGGCGGAAACTAAATGAGCCGTTCGGGTCGAAGATCCAGAACTGGTAACCCGTGTTGGTGGACTGTACGTTGTTGGCTCCACCTTGGATCCAAACAGCGCTAACAGCGGCGTTGGCTTCAGCCACCAAGTATTGTCCCTCCACCCAATCGAGCTTATCGCGGCTCGACCAAACCAAGTTCTGTGTGCCGATGGGTACGCAGAATGCACTTGGGCCGTTACCCACAGCGCTCAAAGCACCGGCGGTGAAGTTGTTGCGGTTGTCGATGATGCGATCACCTGCGCTGTTGCGTAGGGTATAACCACCACCGGCGATACCGTCGCCAGCATCGTCGAATACACGGAGGTCATAGCAACCGTCAGCAAGGCAGACGCTTTCGTTCAATACGCCGGGGCCAGCATACTGCGATCCGCCGGAAGCGACCACAACAGCTGTTCCGCTGGTTACGAACTCCCAAGTCGTTTCGCTGATACCATCGGTCTGGATCTCCAGGAACAGTTCGTTCAAGGTGCATCCACCGCCGATCGGCGTGCCTACACAATTGCAGTTCTGATCTAAGGTATCGTTGATCGTACCGCTGTTGCCGTCGTTGCAGGCAGTACCAGGGATGATGACGGTCAGCACCAAGGTCTCCGTAGCGCAACCGTTCACGCTGGTGAAGGTGCCGCTTTGGGTGTAGGTGGTTCCGTTCACGCTCCAAGTGAAGCTACCGCAAGCGCTTTCCGTAGTAGTGTTGTTCGTGTTCGGCGTGATGGTAAGCACCAGTGT
>JBBEDG010000044.1:0-7655 GCA_040881405.1 Flavobacteriales bacterium
ACAGGAGATCGCCCGCTTCGTGGACGCTGTGCATCCCATCCAACGCGACATCAACGAACCGGCCTACCTCGGTGATCTGCTGGTGACGGCCTATTCCACCTTCAGCCGCAACCGCGAGTTCGGCACCATGGTGGGCAAGGGGTACAGCGTTCGCGCGGCACAACTGGAGATGAACATGGTGGCCGAGGGTTACCACGCCGTGAAGTGCGTACACGAGATCAACGCCAAGATGGGCGTGGACATGCCGATAACCGAGACCACCTACCGGATCCTGTACGAGCGCATGGCGCCCATGATGGAGATGCGGCTGCTGAGCGATAAGCTCGCGTAGCGTTACTCCAGTTCCAGTCCCACCAGCACGTTGTGCGAACGGTAGGTGCCTGCGACCGGGTCGTAGAGCTCGCGCACGATAAAGCTGAATGTGCCCTTCATACCTGTGGCACCGCTACCCGCAAGCACATCCGCGTTCTGGAAATGCTCCAGTCGAAGAAGTTCAACGGTGCGACCCGAAACGTCCTTCACCAGAATGGTCGAGAATTGGCGGTCGCGCAGGCCGGTCACTACTCCCGTTACCGTCGCAGCGAGCTGCTCCACAACAGGTGCTTCAGCGTCGCCCTCCATTTCGGACAACATCTCAAGGAACTCCGGACAAACGGCCACCAATCGCATACCCACCAGTTCGCCTAGCTTTTCACCCGCGCCTTGGTCCAGGCGCGACATATCCACCTTGTACTGCTTGCGCAACTCCTTCTCGTAAGGGGTGGCGACCTTCATCATGCACAGACCGAGCTGCATCTGCAGGGCTTCACCTTTGTGTACCGTACGGTCCAGTTCCTTCAGGCAAGTGCATGTTCCAACGGCTATTCCATCCAGAACGTCCTGGGCCGGTAGCGTGAAGGCCGGAAGGAGCAACGCGGCGACAAGGATGGAGCGAATGATGTTCATGAGGTTACGATGAAGGCTCGAAAGTAGGTATAGGAGCACGAACTTCGCGATCGGTCATGAGCAATACCATTCGCCTCCACTGGGACTTCTTCGGGCCTGACGCACCGAGGACGGCCGAGCACTTCCTGAAACACCTGGACCAATTCTGTGCGCGGGAGAACGTCAGCGGATACCGTCATTGGGTGTCGGTGCAACCCATCCGATCCACTGCCATCATGGAGTGCGACGAGCAGTACCTGAAGCTCTTGCGCGATGCATTGCGCCCGGTGCGCGGTGAACGTGTGTTGGAGAAGTGACTCCTTAGCGCACAAAACGTACTACCCGGCTGAGGTCTCCCGCTTGCAAGCGCACCAGGTAGGCTCCGGGAGCAAGGAGCTGCACATCCACCCGCATGCGTTGTGCACCCGGTGTCATGCGCGCTGCCAAGAGCTGGCGCACCTCACGCCCGCTGCTGTCCAGCAGGTCGACACGCACAGGTGCGGCCATTTGCAGGTCGATGGTTATGAAAAGCTCACCACTGCCGGGTACCGAGCTTACGCTCAGGGCTTCGTGCGCAACAACAGCGCCATCATCCACACCGGTGGAAGCATCCTGCACCAGCAACACTCGGAATATTCGTGCGCTGGCATCACTCTGGGTGCCGTTGTTGATGAAGAAGATGTTGCGCCCGGAGCTCTGTATGCCACCAACGATGTGGCCGGCCAGTACGGTATCACCGGTCAGCGCATCCAGGTCCACGATGGCATCGGAAAGCAAGGGAATGGCTGGGTTGTGGATGAATTCCGCACCAGCACCCAGCAGCGCAGGCATTTCGCCGATGGCGAACTCCTCCATGCTGCCATCACCCTCCCGATGCACCATGCTGATGGTGTTCACGAAGGGTACGTTCACATCATCCACCAACTGGCCATTGACGTCGAAGTAGTAGCGGCCGATACCACCAAAGAACACCGTGCTCATGCGGTTATCGTCCGTAGCGTACACCGGCATGTGCGCGCCGTGGTACTGGTTCAGCAACTGCTCGAATTCCGGCACCACGGTGTGGTTGTCCGCAGTGATGTCCACCGTGTTCAGCCAAGGAATATCGGCCACGTATTGGAACACGCCACTGAAGGCGGTGTAGCCGTTGGTGCCATCGGGGAAGATCTGCGCTACAAGGTTGTAGTCGCGGCGATGCAGTTCCGCGGTATCAACCACTTCGGTGAAATTGGCGATCGCCAAGGACGTACCATCATCGGAAATGGTGAAACGGCGGATGGCGTTGGTGTACTCCTGAAAGAACCCCGGACCGAAAGTGGGACCGTTCGGGTTATAGCGGCCTATGAAGCGCTGCCCACCGACCAAGTGGAACACATTGCCGAGGGTACCGAGGTAGCCGCCCGTTACCGCCATACGCTCATCGGCGATGGAACGGAAGTGTGGCGCAATGGCCTGGCCGTTCTTGATGGCATTGATCGCAGCAGGTACGTCCACCGCGGTAAGACGCGGATGCGTGATGTGGTCGTTGGCGGTAGCCGAAAATCCGTAGCCGCCGATGATGTACAGGGTGTTGCCCAGCTGCTCGTACTCCATGTTGGTGCTCTGCAACTGTTGGTACACCGCCGCGGGCAGGCTGCTCATGGAAGCGCTCCACACCTGCTGTGTTGCGGGATCCACCACGTAGGCGCTGGTGTTGTTGTCCGCCGCCAGAAAGGCCGCGAAGGGCTGGCGTTGGTGCAATCCATCGGTGCGACCACCGATCAGCAGCCACTCGCCATTGTGCTGCCCCCAAGCGAAGGACTGCAAACCCGGCATGCCCGGTATGGTGATCTCCTGCAACACCACGTTGCGGGTGCCAAGGTCCTGGGCAAGGAGGCCGGTAGCGAAGAACGTAAAGGACAACAGGGTCGCGGAACGCATGAGTTCAGGTCTTTCGCGCAAAGCTCCCGAAGCGACTTCGGGCGCACTGTGACAAGTATCACGCAGCTCAGCTTACCTGCCAGAACGTGAGCAGGAACAACAAGAACCGGTAAAGCATAAGGGCTGCCGCAAGGGCAACGAACATGACCGCCGACCGCCACCAAGCCCCAGCACGTGTACATAAGAAAAAGCGACGACCAATTCCCAGCGTTCCCCAAACGTGCAGCGCTAGAATCGGCCATGTGGTGAACTGGTCGGTCCCCAAGCCCTCCGCCTGTACACCGATAGCCAACAAACCTCTACCAACCGCAATGAGAAAAAGACCTAAGCCAATGGTCACCGTCCACAAGTAGAACGCCATCAGTTCGAAGGACGCCGTGACAGCAGCGGTGAGGTAGTCTCGTTTGCCGTAGTACAGTAGTGCCATGGGTAGCGAAAGCAAGAAGACCAATACCACCAAGAGCAACTTCGCATTGGCCGTACTGACCGCATTGTAACCGACCGTGAATGCCGCATGATCCATCCCGCTCTTCGCCATCGCCTCGTCCACCTGTGTCCGGGCCCATTCGCCATAAGGCATAGCGAGCTGGGTGTCCAGCGGGGTATTGAAGGTGTCGAACGTTGATATGGCGAAGTAGATGAAGTTGGCCAGGAAGAAGAAGGCCACCGGCCGCATGTACTTCACGCGACGGCCATCCATGTAAGCAGCGCTCAATTCGCCAGGCCGCAGCACCACGGCCTTCAAGGTGTTCCAGAGCTTGCTGTCCGCGAAGGTGAAGGCGTTGAGCAGAGCACCCAGGTAATGCTTCAGTGTGTGGTCGTCGGGGGTGAGCACCTTCTCGCCGCAGGCGGAACAGTAGAGGCCGTTCACCGCAGCGCCACAACTCTTGCAGGGAAGGGCCTCGCTCATGTCGGCGAAGCTACACGAAGGCGTCCTTAAGGCTCCACGAGCTCCGCCAAGCGCACCAACTTGTATTCCGGCGTGCTCTCGAACAAGTGCTTCAGGATGCCCATATGCCCGGCACCGAACACCACGAGGATGCGATCATCCGGCGAGGTGGTGATGTCCTGGATGTTCCGGTAGATGCGCAGGTTGCGGCTGTACCAATGCAAGGCGTGTACATCGGCGCCACGGTGGCCGGGCAGTTTGAAGTAGCCGTTGAGGTACGCGCCGTAGTCGCGGTCCAGTGCATGGTCGTCGTTCATGGCCAGGAAGATGTCCAGCAAGGTGTTGTGCTTCTTGGCCTTGTCCATGGCGGAGTACAACGTCGAGTAGCGCTGCGACAGCACATCCTTTCCGCCGAAGTCCCAACCGGCGTAAAGACTGTCCAACCAGGGCGTGTAGCGCAGGCTGTCCGGACTGTTGTACAGGTCCATCACCAAGGGCATGGCGTCCACGGCGTATAGGGTATCCAGCTTGGCGCGATCCATCATGCGGAAGCCGATCTGGTAGAACTCGTTGCGCCCCAGCTTGCGCGCGCCGCTCCGATACTCTTTGTACTCATGCATCAGCCAACCACCCTGCGTTTCCACACACAGCTTGTTGGGCTTGAAGCGCATGACCATATCCAAGAGGTCGCTCAGCTCTTGTTGGCGCTGCGACGAAAGCACGTCCACGCGATCATCCTCCGCAGTGACGTGCGCATCAAGGTCCGGATAGCCGAAGTGGAAAGTGCCGAGCAGCAACACCTGTGCTTGCGGCTGGTTGCCGATGAGGATGCTGTCCGGATCGGGCATGGTGCCTTGCGCCGTAGCGGTCGATGTGGCGAGTATCATGGCCAGTAGGAGAATACGTTCGGTGAAGCGCATGATGCTGGAATTGATTCGACAAGGCTAGGGGAGCCAAGCCGTGCCCGGATCAACGGATCGGCGGAACAGCACCACGATCGGCCAACGGGCATTTCCGTTCTGCGGGTGGTTCGCAGATCGGAACAGGGGATCCGCCGATCCCTTGCACCCGCAAGTCCCGCACAGCGGTAGTTTCGGTGCTTGATGGCATCTGGTACACGCTTGTCGCTTTTCCTGCCCGGCGGCCAGTTCCGCATGGGCACCGTGCTGGTGCTGCATGCGGGCTTCGGCCTGCTTTTGGGCTTGGGTACCAATGTCATTTGGTGGATGCGCACCGGTGATGCTGGGCCCATGGTCAGCGTCTACTCGTTCTTGTTCGCATCGTATCATGCCATCACCGCCTTCACCATGCACATGGCCGTTCTGCGTGCGGGCCGTGAACGCGGGAAGTACCTAATGCGGATGGCCACAGGGCTCTTTGCGTGCATGCTCCTGTTCATCGTGTTGCGCTGGATCGGCGATCAGTGGTTGATGCCCGTGATCGGCGAAAAGGCCAACTACCCTGCGCAGGTGACCGTTCTGTCCTTCGCATTGGACAACATCCTTTATGCGCTGCTTCCCATCGGTTTCGCCACGCTCATGTACTTGGTGGAACAACAACTGGTGCAGCACCAGCAACGCACCGAACTGGCCTACCGCGAACGTCTCAGCGAGCTGGACATGCTGCGCGCTCGCATGGCACCGCACTTCCTCTACAACACACTCAACAACCTCTACGCGCTTTCGCAGCGCAGCGGCACCGATCTCGGCCCGCCGCTCATGGACCTCGCCGACCTGATGCGCTACATCGCCAAGCACCAGGATGAGTTCGTCGACATCGGAACCGAGCTGGAACAAGTGGACCGCTTCATCGCCCTGCAAGCGTTGCGCTACCAACACCCGTTGAACATCCGCATCGAAGTGGCCAATGACCTGCGCAGTAACCGTATTCCATCCATGGTGCTGCTCCCCTTGGTGGAGAACGCATTCAAACACGGCGACCCCTGCGATCGGACCACCCCGGTCGAGCTGCGCATCAGCATGGTCCAAGGACGCATCCATATCACCTGCACCAACAGGGTCGGCGCGCATAGCAGTGATGGGTCAATTCCTACCGGCAACCACAACCTGCAGCGGCGCATGGAGTTGCTGTTCGGTGAAGGGGCCACGGTCTCCTTTCGCAGCGCCGGAGATCACCGGTTCGTGGCCGAACTTTCATTCCCATCATCCACCTGAACATGGAAGCGTTGCGCTGTTTGGTGGTGGACGATGAGCCCTTGGCCGTGGAGGTGCTGGCGGGCTATGTCCAACGCACGCCGGGAATGGTGCTCGCGGCCTCCTTCACCGAGCCCATCGCCGCCTTCCGCCGGATGGAACAAGGCGATGTGGATGTGGTGTTCACCGACATCCGCATGCCCGAGCTCAGCGGCCTGCAACTGATCAAACTCGCGCAGGACAAGTGCCGCTTCGTCATTTCCTCCGCATACGCTGAGCATGCCATCGAAGGCTTCGAGCTGGATGTGGTGGACTACCTGCTGAAGCCCGTGCGCTACGAACGCTTCCTGTTGGCAGTGGAGAAGCTGCATGCGCGCACCATCGCTCCTTCCATCGGACCAGCTTCCGATCACTTCTTCCTGAAGAGCGGTCACGAGGTGTTGCGCATCGATCATGCGGACGTCACCCACATTTCCGGCATGCGCGACTACGTCGCCGTACACACCCGTAGCAAGGGCCGCATCCTCAGCTTGGAGAACCTGCGCGACCTGGAGCAACGCCTGCCTGCGGATCGCTACTGCCGCATCCACCGTTCGCACATGGTGGCGCTGCATGCCATCGAGCGTGTGGAACGCGATCATGTGGTGCTCGCTGGCACGCACTTGCCGATCAGCGATAGTTATGCGAAGCGGTTAAGGGCGGTGCTGGGTTTGGGCTGATAAGGCGGCTGACCGGATGGCGCCATGTGTTCGATCGAGCTGAGCCAGCAGGAATAGCCAACCTCGTAGGCTGATGGTAAATAGTCGTGCGGGAAGGATCTTAGCTTGCCAGGGTACGGACGGGCCAAGAAGCATGGTCGCCCCACCGTTCGTCGCAGAACGTGAACCTCCTTATCTTAGCGATGTTATTACATCAATGTTCCGGTCCCTCCTCCTCCTGCTCGTGGCTATGCGTGCCATGGGTTCCGTTGCGCAGGTCTGCGACCCGAACGGCAACCTCTTCATCTTCTCCAACTACGACGGGGGCATCGTCACCATCAACGTGGACGAGGACATCCCCAACTTGGTGATCGCGATCTGCACCTACGAGCCGGTGCAGGTCACCATCGCCGGGCCCTTCGCCGCCAACGTAACGCAGGTGATCTACGCGGGGATGAACTCCAACCAGAACAACAACAACTGCGGGCAGGGCAATTTCACCTCCAGCATCGTGGGGGTCGATCCGGGGATCATCAGCATCACGCCTCCCATGGGACCACCACCTGTTCCGATCGATCCCGCTCATGGCAACGGATATCCCTTCCTCATCGGCGTGGCGGGCAGTTGCGATACGCTCCAGAGTGCAGGTGGAGGGAATACCCCGGACGAAGTGGTGGCCTATTTCGAAGCGACCACGGGCGCCACCCTCTACGCCCATCAGACCCAATACAGCTGCTGGCAGAACGAGGTGGTGAGCCTTTCCACCAGCGGCAACTGCTGCATCGATGTCTCGCCGCCCGTGGTGAACGGCTGCGACCCCAACGGCAACGTGATGATCTACTCCAACTACGAAGGCGGAACGATCACCATCAATGTGGACCAGGATATCCCGGACCTACGCATCGGCATCTGCACCTACGAGGCGGTGCAGGTGAACATCATCGGACCCTTTGCGGCGAACGTGACCGAGGTGATCTACGCCGGCTTCGATGGCGCCAACGGACCTTGTGGCAACAACCCACCGACCACGACCATCAACGGCGTGGCGCCGGGCATCGTCACGCAGTACAG
>JBBEDG010000045.1:0-7648 GCA_040881405.1 Flavobacteriales bacterium
CCAGGGTAACCAGCCTTTCGCGGCGGAGAAGGGCGCACCCACGGCAAAGGCCAGCAGCACCAGGCCACCGATGATCAGCAGTGTGAGTTGGCGTGGCCAAGAAGGAGCATTCCGGTCCAGCAAGGCGGGACGAACACGCGCAAGCAGCAGCACTAGCAGAAGCACTCCCGCAGCTAGCAATGCACCCAGGCCGAGGTAAGTGGTGCCCTCGAACTCCTGCGGACCATCCAAGGGCACCAGGGCCTGGCTCAAAGGGCTGCGGTAGCCCGGGTAGGGCGTAAGGACGCTGTGCCGATCGGCGCGGTAATCGAAGAAGCCAAGAGGCTTGTCCGTACGGCCAACGTGGTGGTCGGTGATGCCTTGAAACAGCAGGAAGAGGATGGCAGGAAGCAGCAGCAGGACGGCAATGGCCAGCACCCTGCGGCGCTCACCGACAAGCAAGCGCAGTGGTCGATCCAACAGGACCGCCACACCCAACAAGCAAAGCGCGATCATCCCCGTGTAGGGGTGCAGGTAGAGACCGAGCAGCATCAGCAGCGCACCGATCAGTGCAGGCCGCCATGGATCGTCGTTGTTGCGCACACGCAGGTAGTACAGCACAGGCAGCACGATGGTCCAGCCGTAAGTAAGTCCATGGTGGGCGGCCTCCATGCGCAGCACTTGTGGCGAAAGGGCCATGAGCGCAATGCCCCCCAGTCCGGCGTAGGCCCAGTGTATTCCGAAGTGGGACAACAGCAGGTACAGGGAAACGGCGGTGAGCAGCAAACCCAGAAGTACCGCCAGGTTGATGATCGCGACACCCTCGTCCTGCAAGTCGGGGAACACGTTGGAGGCCAGCTTCACGACATTCACCAGAGCGGGCTGGGCATCCACGTAGCCGATCTGCTCGCCGAAAGGGTGGTTCATCCCCTCGAACTGCATGTAGCTGCTGTCGTGCTTCAAGTGGTAGCTGAAGGCGAAGTAGTTCTTCAGTCCGTCGCCGCTGCCGCGGAATAGTGCGGCGCCGGGATCGCGCAACAGCGGTGCATGGAAGAGCGCCAGGAAGAGCAGGGCGCCAACAGCAACAGCCGCAGCCCTTAGCCCGTGAAGACCCGCGCCCATATCGCAAGGAGTTTGTCCCAGTTCCAATCCGGCCCCTCCCAGGGCCAGTTGTACAGGAATGAAAGACGCATGCTGAAGAACACCAGCACGGCCAGGCCTGCCAGCGTAAGGTCGCGTGCCAGTGTGCCCCGGCGCACAATGCGCTCCAGACACCAGGCCAAGGGAATGGAAAGGAATGCATAGTGCTCGATGAAACCCCGGTGGCCGAAGGAACCGCCCAGCCACCAGCTCCACCAGCTGGAATACACGTACCAGGTAACCGTCCAGATAAAGAGCACCAAGCGCATGTCACGGGTATTTCGGAAGGCCTGCACCAGCAGCACCGCCATGGTGAAGAGCATCAGCGGCGTGTAGATGAACCAGCCGTTCTGGTGGCTGAAGAGCACTTCCCAGAGGTGGGGTTCCGCCCAGGTGAAGCCCTCGCCCTTCTTCCCGTAAGTGAAGACAAGCGTTTCGCCGGTTACATAGCGCCAATAGGCCAGTTGAGGTGCCAGCAGGCCCAGCGCCACCACGAGCCCTGTGATGGCGGCGATGGGGAAGCGTTTCAGCCAGCCCAAGCGGATACGAAGTGCTTCCACCAAGGGTGCGCCGTAGAGCAGCGGGAAGAGCAGTGCCACCGCGTTCAGTTGGCGCACCAGCACAATGAGCGCGGCACACACGAAGAGTCCGATGAGTCGATCGGCACGCGGCGCCTCCAGCATGCGTACTGTGAGGTAGAAGAGCCAGGCGAAGAGGAAGAAGGCGTACACATGCGACATGCCCGGCTCGTGCGTGCTATAGAAGAAGAGGTTGGTGGCGCCGTACAGGACCAATGCGGTCACCATTGCCACCCAGCGGGAGAAGCGCCTGCGCAAGGCATGGAACAGCAGTTTGCAGCCCAACGCGGCATAGGTCGCCGCCGCTGCGAATTGCGCGAATACGAAGGGCAGCGAATAACCGTCCACGGGCAGGTGGAGGAGCTTGGCCGCCACCGCACCGAGCATGAAGAAGGGCAGCATCAACATGGCCACACCCATGCTGAAGAGGCTGATGGAATTGCCATTCTCCAGGATGTGCGCCCAGGGCAAGTTCGCCCATTCGTGGGTGCCCAGTAGGGCAGGCAGGAACTGGTGGTAGCCCCATGGGTCGCTGCCGTGGGTAAGTATCTCGCCCAAGCGGTATTTGTTGGCATACCACGCCACCAGGAAGCTGAGCACGAACAGGCCCCCGGCCAGAATGTGCCCGTGGCGGCGGTAGGGTTGCAGGTCTACGGAGCGGGTGGACATGGGGCAGTGCGTACGCTGTGCGAAGAACGCCATCTTTGGGCAGCCATGGAACGCACGCCCGCCTCTTCAATTGCCTTCTGGTGGGTGATCTGGGCCGCCGCGGCAGTGATCATGCGCCTGCTATCGCCGGGCGTGTTGGAAATGGGCGATGGTGTGCTGCACTTCCAAATGGCCCGCCATGCCTGGGAACATCCGGAACTACTGTTGGACCACTGGGGTAAACCGCTCTTCACCTTGCTAGCATCGCCTTTCGCGCAGCTGGGGCATTGGGGCATGACGCTCTTCAACGCCCTCTGCTTCACGGCTACCTGCTGGGCCGCGGACCGCATGTTGCGCGATGCGTCAGTGTGGACCCGTT
This sequence comes from Flavobacteriales bacterium, assembly GCA_040881405.1. Lineage (GTDB taxonomy): Bacteria > Bacteroidota > Bacteroidia > Flavobacteriales_F > PHOS-HE28 > PHOS-HE28. Next base: position 2,725 of record JBBEDG010000045.1, read on the forward strand.
GGCTCTTTCCTCCGGCATTGCTGCTGGTGCCGGTCTACGGAACCATGGTATTGGAGGGCATGACCGAAGTGCTCTTCGGATTGCTCGCCGTGTTGGTGGTGCTGGCCTTGTACACCAAACACTTCCGCACAGCGGCGGTGCTGGCCTCCTTCCTGCCTTTCGTGCGGCCGGAGTACATCGCCTTCGTTCCCTTTGTGGCGCTGTTCATCGGACTACAACGCCAATGGTTCGCGCTGCCCTTCCTCCTTCTTGGGCATGTGCTGTATGCTATAGCGGGCGCCATTGCACTGGGCGATCCGTTCTGGGCTTTCACCCGCGACCCTTACACCGGCGCCGAGGCCATCTACGGCAGCGGCAGCTTTTGGCATTTCATCCAGCAAGCCGATGTGATCTACGCGTGGCCCTTGCTACTGATCCTTGCATTGGCCCTGCCTGCAGCATTCCTGCTACGCCCCATGGACCCCGACCTGGAGCACCCACGCCGCACGCTCCTTCTCATAGCGTTGTTGCCTGCCTTGGGTATCGTGCTCGTTCATTCCTTGCTGTGGTGGCAGGGTGCGAAGGGTTCGCTGGGTCTTACGCGTGTGCTTGCCACCGCCGCACCGCTTGTGGTCCTCTTCAGCCTGTGGATGTTGGGACGTGTGTGGCGCTTGTTCAATGGCGGACGTGTGGGCGGTGTGGCCATCGGTCTGGTGCTTTCCGCGGTGTACGTGGTCTTCGCGGCCAAGGCCCTTGTAGCTGTGCAGCCCTTGCCTGTGCAGGCCGGTGCCTACCAGCGTTTCGTTGAACGTGTGGGCCTGCGGGTGGGCGAGCTGGCTGGGCAGGATCGGCGGGTGGTCTATTTCCATCCCACTATCGGTTACCGCGCCGGACTGGACCCCTTTGATAAGGAACGCTCGTGGAATTCGTGGCCTGGTGATGCTCTCGCCGAGAACGACCTTATCGTATGGGATGCACACTTCGCGCCCAACGAAGGCGGAATTCCCTTGGATCGATTGCTTGCGGATAGCACACTTCGCCTGCTTGAAGTGATGGTGCCCGATGAGCGCATGGAGGTGCTCGGTGGACATGCTTTCGAGGTCTTCCTCTTCGAGCGCAGCAACGCACGCCGTATGGTTGAAGATCGGACACTATTCAAGTTCGGCGTGGATAGTATGTTGAGCTTCTCACACCGCAAGGACACGATACCCTGCGCGGTGCCAGGCAATGCGTGGTGCTTCGGAGCCAACGAATTCCCTTTTGAGATCGATGGGATCCCGGTGGATGTGCCGGGCATGTTGTACGCTGAGCTGCTCATCAGTGGCAACATCGCGTGGGACGGAGAGCGCAAGGATGCCACCAACCTGATCTTCGCCGAGAATGCCTCCGGCACACAGCTCAGCTATTGGTCAACAGCCTTGGAGGAAGGTCCCTTCAGCATCCGCCTGCGCATACCGCCACGCAATGGTGCCGTGAGCAACAAGCTCTACTTCTGGAATCTTTCCGGATCCGGTTTCCGCCTACAGGACTTCGAACTCAAGCTGGTCGTACATCAGCCCGCACTTTGATCACCGCCCCGGTATCGCCTCGATCAACGAACGCGTGTACGCCGCCTTCGGATTCTCATACACCCCATCCGAAGGCCCCAACTCCGCCTGCCGGCCCTTCTCCAACACCAGGATCCGGTCGCAGAAATACTTCACCACATTCAGGTCGTGGCTGATGAAGAGGTAGGTGAGTCCATGCTCCTCCTTCAACTCGTTGAGCAGGTTCAGCACTTGGGCTTGCACGCTCACATCCAAGGCCGCAACGCTTTCGTCGCATACCACCAAGCGTGGTTCAAGCGCGATGGCCCGCGCGATCACAATGCGCTGCCGTTGCCCACCGCTGAACTGGTGCGGGAAACGGTCGTAGTGCGAAGCCTCAAGTCCAACACGCTCCAGCAACGCGGTAATTCGTGCGCGCCGACCACGATCGTCACCGCCAAGGCCATGCACCTGCATCGCCTCCGAAATGGCACCACCCACGGTGATGCGCGGGTTCAAGGATGAGTATGGGTCCTGGAAAATGATCTGCAGTTCGCGGCGCAAGCGGCGCATCTCGTCAACGCTCAAGGTGGTGAGGTCGCGGCCCTTGTAGAACACGTTGCCGGAGGTCGGCTCGATCAGCCGTAGGATGCTGCGACCCAGCGTTGTCTTTCCGCTTCCGCTGCCACCAACCAAGCCGAGTGTTTCGCCAGGGTAAACCGCAAAGGACAGGTCGTGCAGGATGTGCGCATCGTTCTTCGCCTTGCGGAAAAGCCCCTTGGCCCCAGGATATGATTTGTTGAGCCCTTCCACCCGCAACAGCGGCTCCTGTTGCATCAGCTGTTGCACGTGGGCGCTGCGTTCTTCGCGCGTCACCACTGGCACCGTTGGGATAGTTCCAGCAGGTTCGGCAGCGGCGCGCATCACATCGTCCACTGTGAGTAGGCGTTTCGGATGCGCCTCCGGATCGGGCCGGCATGCGATCAAGCCTTGTGTGTAGGGGTGCTTCGGTGCCCGGAAGAGTTCCTCCACGGTGGCATCCTCCACCACGCGCCCTTTGTGCATCACCAGGGCACGGTCGGCCACTTCGCGCACCACGCCCAGGTCGTGGGTTATGAAGAGCATGCCCATGTTGAACTTCTTCCGAAGGGCTTTCAATAGGTCGAGCACCTCGCGTTGCACCAGCACATCCAGCGCGGTCGTAGGTTCATCGCAGATCAGCACTTTCGGTGAACAGCTCAAGGCCAGCGCGATCACCACGCGCTGTTTCTGGCCACCGCTCAGTTGGTGCGGATAGCGATCGTACAGCGCGGCTGGCTCGGGGAGTTGCACTTCGGTGAAGAGTTCCACCACCCGCTGGCGTGCCTTCGCTTTGTCCAGTTTCAGGTGCAGGCGGATCGCCTCGGCGACTTGTTCGCCTACGGTGTACACGGGGTCAAGCGCCGTCATGGGCTCCTGGAACACCATGGCCAGATCGTTGCCACGGTGGCGGCGCATGCTGTCCTCGTCGAGGGCGATCAGGTCCACTGTTCCGGCATCGGTGCTCAACAAGGCTTGACCGGTCGTACGCGCATGACGCTTGTCCAGCAGGCCCATCAGGGCCAACGATGTCACGCTTTTACCGCTTCCGCTGGCGCCCACCAAGCCAAGACATTCGCCGCTGCGCAGTGCGAAGGAGATCGCGTCAACAACAACGCTATCGCCGAAGCGCACCGTTAGATCGCGGACATCCAGAAGAGGCTGGTCGGTGGTATTCAAACCAAGGTGATGTGTTCGTCCGGCACCAAGTGTTTGCCCGTGAGGCGTAGGTAGAGTTGGGCGGTGGCCACCACGTCCTTCTTGCAATACACGGCGATGCGTTCCAGGTCCATGTCCTCGTAGTACACCCGCGCCACATCGGCGCCGCTGATGTCGTCCTTGGGCGTGGGGATGCCGAGGATGTGTGTAAGCAGTGCCAGCGAAGTGTAGGCCTTGCGGTCCCCGAAACTCCAGAGGTTCATCGTGTCCAGGTGGCCCACCTCCCAAGGCTTCATGCCAGCGATGTTCAGCAGCTTGGGCAGTTGGATGCCGTGTACCACGCAGCGCCGCGCGATGTAGGGGAAGTCGAACTCCTTGCCGTTGTGGCCGCAAAGCCAGTGCTCGTCGCTGTTGTAGTGCTTGTCCAGCAGGTCCACGAAACGTTGCAACACATCGCGCTCATCGTCGCCGTGGAAGGAGGTCACACGCATGCCATGCCCTTCGTCTTCGTTCCGCAAACTGCCCACTCCGATGCAGATGATCTTCCCGAACTCAGCGAGGATGCCGCCCTTCTCGCCATAGATCTCCTCGGCGCTCTTGCTTCCGCGTTCCTGATCGAAACGGGTCTTGTCGCTGAAGAGCTTGGCGCTGCGCTCATCCAGCTCGTCCCAGCGGTAGTGTTGTGGCACGGTCTCTATGTCCAGGAACAGGATCTTGGTAAGGTCGCGGGCGGTGTCGGTGCGCATGGCGGGTTGGGATTCGTTCGCAGGCGTTCGTTGTCCAGAGCCAAATATGCGCACGAGTTCCGCTCCTTCCAACTTCCGTCTTACGAGTCATTCCGAGCGAAGCGAAGGAATCTCGTAAGCCATTAGCCCTCATCTTCCGCTTTACGACTCGCCAACTCGTACGAGCGCGCCACCCCTCGGCATCTTCAACATTCAACCTTTTTCCTTCCCCTTCTGCCTTTTGCTTCTTTCTGGTGACAGGCAGGGATGCCTGTCCAATGGCTTCGGCGACAGGCAAGATGCCTGTCGGACCTAACCGATCATCACCCCCTTCATCCCCATCAGCGGTATCTCCGTGAAATGATCCTCCTGAATGCTATCGGGTAGAAAGATGTACTTCTTGTCATGCAGCGTGGAGCCGATGTAGAAGCTGAGCCAGTACTGGTTGTTCAGCCCGAAGACATCCTCCACGATGCGTTCGATCTTGGCCCAGCTGCGCGGCTCCAGGGTATCGAGGAAGTGCCGCATTTCGCTGGTCTTGCGCGTTTCGCCTTCCAGCTCGCCATAGCCCCGTGAGCTTACGAGCACCTTTTCCAAGGTCACGTCCTGCTGGTTCACCACATAGACGTACCAGGCATCTTCGCCCTCTTCGTCTTTTTCGCGCACCACCGCCATGGCCACGCCCTCCACCTTGGGCGTATGGATATCCTTTCGCATGGTACAAATGTCGTAACACAGCGCAGTGGGTCCTGCGCCAGTGTAGCTGGTTCAGCTGAAGCTGATGAGCAATTGGCCCTTTTCCACGGCCTTGCCTTGCACTGCGGGCACGGCACTCACCACGGCATCGCCCGGCGCGCGGATCACGTTCTCCATCTTCATGGCCTCCAGCACCAGCACGGGATCGTTCTTCTTCACCGCATCGCCGGCCTTCACCAGGATGTTCAGCACCAGACCGGG
>JBBEDG010000046.1:0-7643 GCA_040881405.1 Flavobacteriales bacterium
ATGTCGATGATCTCGCCCCGGGCGCGCGCCTCCTCCACCAACCGGAGAAAACCGGCGCGGCTCTCCTTACCTCGATCGATGAAGTCGGTCAATCCAATGGGATCACGGTTGATCTCGTTGGCGAGGAACAGGGGCAACAGCGGGTCCTCCATCATGCGGTCCATGTAGCCTGCAACAAAGGTCTCAATGGCTGGAAAGAGCGAATCGCATTGCTTTAGCGCATCCCAAATACACGTGAACTGCTTCTCCGCACTTCCTTTGAATACTCCTTGGAACAACTGCTGTTTGTTGCGGAAGTAGTAGTGCAGCAATGCCTTGTTGATGCCCGCCTCATCGGCCACCTCCTGCATGCGCGTGCCCATCATACCCTTGCGCATGAAGACACCACGGGCTGCCGCGAGGATGCGTTCTTCAGTGGGGATATCGGCGACGGTATCGGCCATTGCGGGTGCAAGTTTAACCATTTGGTTAAACCGGATGGTGAACATTAGGAAAAGAGATACCTCTTCTTTTGACCACTTGGAGAGAAGGACCACACTGTTCAATCCCCGCTACCTCAACCACTCGATCTCCACCCTTCTCTCATCCGGGTTGCGGCCGGTGCTGCGGCTGTCACCGTAGTGGTTCACAAGCAAGCGTTCGGGTGCGATGCCGCGCTGGAGCAGGTGGTTGCGCACTGCAAGTGCCCGCTGCTCGCTGAGGCGCAGGTTCACCGCGGGATCGCCGCTGCGGTCGGTGTAGCCGGTAATGAGGATCTTGTCCTGGGGCGAGCGTGCCAGTTGCTCGAAGACCTCGTTCACCAGTACTCGGTTTTCCGCATCGAGCGTGATCGAGTTGCGTGCGAAGCGTACAGCAAGGTTGCTGCGTGTGAGATCGCTAAGGTTGGCCAGGGGATTGTCACTGGGGGAATTCTGCCCGCTGGCGATGCTGCGTACTTCCAGGTCCAGACCCGTGAGGCGATCCTCGATATCGTCCATGCGGTCGCGCAGTTCCCAGAGTTCCTTGCGCTGGTCCATGCGGTCGATGCGCGTGTTGATGTTGTCCAATTCGCTCTTCAGCCAGCGGTCGCGCTTGCGGATGCGCACCTCATCCACCACCGGCGCTTCGGAGACTTCAGCGCGTTCAGCAATGGAACGCATGATGCCGAGGCCCAATTCCGGATCGATGCCACCGTTGCCCATATCGGCCAATTGCAGGTCCAAGGCACAGAGGAAATTCTGTTCATCGAACACGGTACCGCAAGTGGAATTCACCTTCACGGTTGCACCCAAGGGCAGGTCCTTCCCTCTGAAAACGGGCACTCCAGCGAGGGGTAGAAGGTCGGCACGCATCTGCCGTTCCAGCTCATCGCGCTGGCTCCGCACGTAGAAGTAGATCGCCAGGTACTTGTCCTGATCGGCGCCACCATCCACACCGAAGCGTGCCTGGCTCCAATCGATGCGCGAAAGGCGGTCGAGCTGCTCGCGGGTGGAGGGCGAGAATCCTGAAAATTCATCCGGCGCCCCGAAGTCCTCCGCAGCGGCCCGCACCATGGCATCCATCTCGTGCATCATCTTTTCGGCCGGCAGGTCGGCCTGTACACCGTTGCGGGAAAACCGAACGTGGGCATCCAGATAGGTACCAAGGCCTGCTTCCACCAAGCGGTCCAGCATAAGCCGCATACCTGAGGGAGGTTCGCTGGTCGGCAGCATTTGGAAGACCGCGTTCCCGCCGGGCACTCCGCGCCAGATCGACCGGAACACGGGGAGGCCATCAACATCAGTGTCCATGCCAGCCAGGACCAGGACGTCACCACCTTTCACTTCCCCCTGCAATTGCAGCAGCGATTGGCCGTGCGCGGATACGCAAAGCAGGAGCATGACCAACATCAAGGCCTTGCTTCCGCACCAAGAAAGGCAATATGTGCGTTGCATTCCGGGCACAAAATTACCCTACGGGCAATGGCATCCCCACACTTGAAAGCGCGAAGAAACCACAGCTTTATCAACAGGAACGGGCCAACTTCAGGTCCCTGAGCTGTTTTCTTTCACGCACCCAGCGCCACGCATCCTCACGCCAACCGAACACCTTGAAAGGGAAGCGTGGCCTTTGTAAGCGTTTGAACAGTTCGCCTTGCAGGCGCATCTCCAGGTCGGTGGTAACGAAAGCCACGGCGCGCTGGGCACCGGTGCATGAACGCTGCATCAGCATGCGTGCATCATCTGGAACGATGACCTGTTCGCCGCACTCCACCAGCACCGATGCGTGCGCCTCGGGGTCGAGCACCGCAGCAAGGCGGAGCAATTCCTTCATGCCCTGGGTATCGAGGCAGGCACCTTTAGCGAGCACCAAGTGCAGCACCCCATCTTCACGCCAAAGCTCGAAGGAACTTCCGAAGGCAGATCGTTCCACATGGACCATGCACCGAAGCTACCCTCGTAAAGAGGCTTTGCTCCGTGCCTTTCCGACGGATCATCAACAGTACTATCAACAGTACTTCACCGTTGGATCACCTCGTGTACGACGTTGCCGGTGGCCGCATCGGGCATGGTCATGCCCACAAGCATGGAGATGGTGGGTGCGATATCCGTGATGGAGACGCGGCGTGTCACTTCACCCGGTTCGATGCCTTGGCCCATGAAGAGGATGGGCACGTGGGTGTCGTAGTTCCAAGGGGAGCCGTGGGTGGTGCCCTGTTTGTCCGGCCCTGGGCCAGCATCGAAATAGCCGGGGCGTACCGCGAAGCACACATCGCCGCTACGTTGGGGCATGAAGCCCCGCTGGATCATGCCGCGGATGCCCGTGGGATAGGTGTTCCGTACCAGATCGTCCGCCGTTAGCGCTTCGGCGATCAGCGCTTGCTTGAGCAGGACATCGGCCACCACACGCTGTACTTGTGCCCTTACCAGACCGCGCGCATCAAGCAGTGAATCGTTCAGGAATATCTGTTCGTTGGCCACCTTGCGCACCCATGCACCGGCTCCGTGGCGCTTGTTCAACTCCTGCTCCACAGCGTCCACGAACACTTGGTTCTGCACATAGCCTGCGCTGGCCTTCAAGTCCTTCAGGTATTCCGGCACATCCACCGCACCGTGGTCGGCGGTAAGGAATACCACGTAGTGCTCCTTGCCCACCCGCTTGTCCAATTCTTCGAACAGGCGCGCTAGCTCCCTGTCCAAACGCAGGTACATATCCTCGACCTCCAAGGCACGGGGACCCATGCGGTGGCCCAGATAATCGGGAGCACTGTAGCTCAAAGCCAGCAGGTCGGTAAAGGCATCGGTGCCCATATCCTCACCCTCCAAAGCCGCCAGTGCGAAGTCCGTGGTCAAGGTGTTGCCACCGGGCACATAGCCGAGCAGCCCGGTGTTGCTTCCACTGGCTGCGAATAGCGCGGCCAGGTCCTGCGGCAGGGTGGCCGTGGCGGCACCGGTCAGCGGCTTTTCGTACGGATTCTCATCCGGCAAGGGCTGGAGATAACGTTCACTCGGAAGCAGGAGGTCCCAAGTCGTTCCAAGGTACTTGGCGGCCGTTCCGCGCTCGTTGAATTTCTTCACCCACTTGGGTAGTTCGTTCATGTACCAGGTGCTGGTGGCGAAATGCCCATCAGCTCCGCCTGCGAACCAGTAGGCCGCATCGCCTGTGCGCCCGACGGGCAGGATGGCCCCACGGTCCTTCCAAGCTATCCCGATGGTCTTGGACCGTTGTGCGAAACGTAACTCGAGTTCGTCGGCAATGGTGCCGCTCACCAGGTTCAAGGGCGAACGTTGCCCGGTAGGCCCGGTGCTGCCAACACCTTTCGCATTATCATCCTGCACACAGTACAAGCCGCCGCCAGTGGCGCGCACGAACATGTCGTTGCCCACGATGCCATGGTGTGCGGGCGTGGTGCCTGTATATACGCTGGCATGGCCCGGGCCGGTGTAGGTGGGTGCGTAGTTGAAATGCGCATCACGCAGGAACGCCCCCTCGCCCACCAAGCGCTTGAATCCGCCTTCACCGAAATTGTCCCAGTAACGGTAGATGTAGTCGGTACGCATCTGGTCCACCACAATGCCTACCACCAGGCGGGGCGGTTCCTGCCAAGTGGGTGCCTTGGTTTGTGCCGAAGCAAGGACCGGAAAACACAAGCCCGCTGCGACAAGGCAACGGGCACCGGAACGAAGGAGGTGGAGTGACTGGATCATGACGAGCGAGCGATGAAGTAGAAGAGTGCGATGCCTGCCAGGGCACTAACGACCACGTTGGCCATGGCGTGACCCATGAGGCCACTGCGCAGCAGAAGGAAGTTCTCGTAGCTGAATGTGCTGAAGGTGCTGAAACCGCCACAGAAACCCACGGCGATGAAGGCCTTCACGGCATCGCGGCCTTGGAACTGGTCCTGCATTCTAAGAACGAACCACGCAAGTATGGCGGTACTGAGCACGTTGGAGGCGAGTGTGGCCCAGGGGAAAATGCCGCGCACATCAAGCAGAAGGAAAAGGCGGGACATGCCGAAGCGCGCCACGCTGCCGAGGCCACCGCCGAGAAATACCGCGAGCCAGATGTTCATGGATCAGGAACCTTGCGTTGCCGGGACGAGCCTTGTAACGCGGCGAAAGATGCCAAAGAAGATGATCCCCACTGTTACCCCAAAGAGACCTCCGATCAAAACATCGCCGGGATAGTGGACCCCGAGGTAGATGCGGCTGTAGGCCACCAGCGCCGCCCAAAGCAGCAGCGACACCATGGCATAACGGTAGGTCCCGCGCAACAGCAGGCCCATGAAAGCCGCGATGGCGAAGTGGTTGCTGGCGTGCGAGGACACGAAGCCGAATCGCCCACCGCAGTGATCGTGAACGGTATGCACAAGACCTTGCAGCACAGGCTCGTGGCAGGGACGCAGGCGTTGAAAGGTCTCCTTGAAGAGCACCACGGACCCCTTGTCGCTGCACAGGATCATCAGCGCGATGACCGGCACCGCCCAGGCCAGTCCTTTCCAACCGTAGTGGCGCTGGAGCAGGTACAGCAGGAACACGTACAGCGGTATCCATACCAGCATTTCGCTGAGGCCCACCATGAGCGTATCGGCCCAAGGAGCATGCAGCCCATTGAGGGCAAGGAATGCGCTACGGTCCAGCGCTAAGATCTTTTCCAGCAGGCTCATACCGACCATTCCGGGAACTCCGCGGGTGCTTTGGGTGCTTCCTGCAACTTGCGCCAGATGGCATCCTTCAACACACTAAGTCCGAAACCGCTCACGCTGCTGATCATCACATGCTCCACCTCCTTGGGCAGTTCAGGGCGCATCTGTTCCATCAGCTCCTCGTCCAACATGTCGCACTTGGTAATGGCGAGCAGGCGGTCCTTGTCCAGCAGTTCGGGGCTGTACTGCTTCAGCTCGTTCAGCAGCACGGCATAGTCGGCAGCTATGTTCTTGCTGTCCGCCGGTACCATGAAGAGCAGCAGGCTGTTGCGTTCGATGTGGCGCAGGAAGCGCAGGCCCAGGCCCTTCCCCTCGTGGGCGCCTTCGATGATGCCGGGAATGTCGGCCATCACGAAGCTCTTGTCGTCGCGGTAGGACACGATGCCCAGGTTGGGCGTAAGTGTGGTGAAGGCGTAATCGGCCACCTTGGGTTTGGCCGCTGAGATGGCGGCGAGCAGGGTGCTTTTGCCCGCGTTGGGGAAGCCCACCAGGCCCACGTCGGCGAGGACCTTCAGCTCCATGATCACCCACTGCTCGATGCCGGGTTCGCCGGGCTGTGCGTAGCGTGGGGTTTGGTTGGTGGCCGTCTTGAAGTGCTGGTTGCCCAAGCCTCCACGTCCACCGGCGAAGAGGATGTGCTCCTCGCCGTCCTTGGTCACCTCGCAGATGGGCTCGAAGGTCTCGGCGTCCTTCACCACGGTACCCAAAGGCACTTCGATGATCTGGTCCTTGCCCGCTGCGCCACTGCTTTGGTTGCTGTAGCCCACCTGGCCGTCCTCGGCGATAACGTGTTTGGTATAGCGCAGGTGCAGCAGGGTCCAAAGCTGTGAATTGCCACGCAGGATCACGTGGCCGCCACGCCCGCCGTCGCCACCATCGGGACCGCCCTTGGGCATGTACTTCTCCCGGCGGAGGTGGCTGCTGCCTTTCCCCCCCTTCCCGGAGCGGCATTCAATGCGGATGTGGTCGATGAAGTTCATGGTATCATGTGCTCATGTGGCCATGTGCTCATGTGCTCATGTCCCATTCCAGAAGGTATGTGCAACTCCGAGCGCATTACGCCATCTGCTTGGTTCGAGCGAATGACCTGCAAGATAGGTTCGGAGCGTTTACGCTGTTCGATAGCGAATTCGGCTTGTAGTGGCGGCATTCATGAGCACATGTTCGCATGAGCACATGAGCACATGTTCTTATTTGCCTATCGCTTCCACCAACCTCCCCGTGATCTCCTCCAGACTGCCCACTCCGTCAATGGCTTTGAATTTTCCTTGTGCGGTGTAGAAGTCCTTCAGCGGAGCGGTCTTGGTGGCGTATTCGCGGATGCGGTTGCGGATGATGGATTCGTCCTGATCATCGCTGCGGCCGCTGGTGGCACCGCGCCCGAGCAGTCGCTTGATGAGCTCCTCCTCCGGCACTTCCAGCGCGAGCATGGCGGTGATGGGCTCGTTCTTGGAGTCGAGCATATTGTCCAGTGCTTCGGCCTGTGCCTTTGTGCGCGGGAAGCCGTCGAAGATGAAGCCCTTGGCATCGAGGTTCGCTTCCATCTTATTGCGGATCATGCCGATCACGACATCATCGGGTACCAGCTGGCCGGCATCCATGAGGCCTTTGGCTTGCAGGCCGAGCTCACTTTCGGCCTTGATCTCGGCGCGCAACAGATCGCCGGTGCTCAGGTGTACGAGGCCATAGCGCTCGATGAGGAAATTGCTCTGGGTGCCCTTGCCCGCGCCTGGGGGGCCGAAGAGGACGATGTTCAGTTTGCTCATGCTTGGAGGATAAGTTGCGGTGGACAAATTGGTCCATCAGGATGCCTTGCTGCTTCCTGCAACGCCGCTTGCTACGAGGCGCAAGTTTACGGACTGCGCGGGTACCCGCTGGCACGGGACATACATGCAGGCGGTAACATGCCCCAGCCGCAACTCTCATAGGGCCGCCGATCACCCGCCTGCCGAGTACAGCGAATTTGGCATTCTACCGTCTTTCACGTAGTTTCATCGACCCTCGACCTTTGTTCCATGCATCAGTTCATGCGCCAGCAGCTCATCTTCCCATTGTTGCTTGCGGTCATGACCACTGGCGTTTACGAACCCGCGATCGCACAAACGCCCCCTGATATTCTGTGGCAACACAATTACGGGGGAAGCTCTTCTGAAGCAGGCCGAAAGATCTTACCTACAAATGATGGGGGCTACATCGTAACGGCCCGCACCCAGTCCAATGATGGAGACGTTATCGGTTATTACGGTTTAACTGATATCTGGATCATTAAGCTGAATGCGTTGGGCGAATTGGAGTGGCAACGCTGCATGGGTGGAAGTGATCAAGAATGGAATGAAACAGTGATCAGGCAAACCTCTGACGGTGGCTACATCCTCGGCGCGTACACCAATTCCACGGATGGGGATGTGGAATGCTCCTCCCAAGAGCTTAGCACTATCTGGGTCACGAAGTTGGATGTACTTGGGAATGTGCTCTGGAA
>JBBEDG010000047.1:0-7633 GCA_040881405.1 Flavobacteriales bacterium
ATCTCCAACGACCGTTACCAACGTTTGGAGGACCGCGCTACGCTGGGTGGATCAGGGCGTCTGGAAGTGCTGAACGCCTTGGTGGACCTGCGTGCCGACAGTGCCACTTTCGTGTTGGCACAGCAACGGTTGCAACGCACTGCACACGATCTTGATGTCCTGCTCGGTCGCAGGCCGTTCGGGGTTTTCGAAGTGTCCCGCAGTGTTGTCTTCGCGCAGGATCTCGACCAGGAACGCTTGGTATCGGAAGCACTTTCACGCAACGTGCAACTGCTTAGCACAACGGCCAGCCTGCGTGCTGCGGATGTGGATGCACGCCGCGCCAAGGCCTTCATGTGGCCGCGCTTGGATCTCAACGCTGGTTACGGCATCACCGATCAGCAGAACGAGGTGGGCATCATACTCGGCACTTACAACCGCGGCTTGAACGCAGGCATCAATCTGAGCATTCCCGTCTTCGATGGAGGACGTGTGCGCACCCAAGTTGAGAGCGCACGACTGCGCGCGGACAATGCCTCCCTGGCAGAGGAACAGGCGCGCCTACAGGTGGAGCGCGATGTGCGGAATGCTTACGTGAGCTGGTCGGCACAGCGTCAGGTGCTGCGTATACAACAGCAGGCGGAAGGCACTGCGGCCATCAACTTCGAGCGCACCAGCGATCTTTTCTTTGCAGGTCAGCTTACCGGCTTGCAATTCCGCCAAGCTCAGTTGGACCTGGCCAACGCACAACGCCAAGCGGTGGTGGCCGGCTTCGATACCAAGGTGGCCGAGTTGCAATTGCTGCAGGCCAGCGGTGGGTTACTGGAGGCTATCGGCCTCGGCGGGGATCGCATTCGCTGAGCCATTCACGGGGCGCATGCGGAAAAGCACCTCGAAGGTGGTGCCACCGTTCGTTCGTGTATGGAACGAACCATCCAGTTGGTCGGCCAAGGCTTCCACGATCTCCAGCCCGAGCTTGCCTTTCCCGTTCTGGGAGTCCGGGTCCAAGCCTTTGCCGTTGTCCTTCACCACCAAGCGGTGTAGATCGCCCTCCACGGCTTGCACTTGCACATCGATGTGGCCGCCGGTAGCATACGGGAAGGCGTGCCTGAAGGCATTCGCCATCAGTTCGCAAAGGATGATACCCAGGCCTATGGCGGTGTCCTGATCGCATTTCAAGCCTTGGGTATCCACATCGAAGCTCACAGTGCGGCTGTGTGGTTCATTGTATTCCGCGGAAGCCTGTGTAAGTGCATCGAAGAACAGGCCGAGATCAACATTGCGCAGGTCCTTCAGTGCGTACAGCTTGTGGTGAACAAGCGCAATGGTGTCGATCCGTTGTTTACCGCGCAGGAATTCCTCCCGCACCGGACCGTCGTCGAGGCCTATGGCTTGCAGGTTGAGCAAGCTGCTGACCACTTGCAGGTTGTTCTTCACCCGGTGATGCACCTCGCGGTTCAACACCTCGCGCTCGCCCAGCACCTTGGCCAGGCGTAGTTCCTGTGATCGGCTTCTGCGCTCCTGTTTGCGCACTTCGGCCGCAGCAGCACGACCGCGCCACCATAAGGTACCAAGGAGCGCACAGAGGATGGAAAGAAGGCTTGCCAGTGTGTAGAGCACGGATCGCTCGTTCTGTAAAAGCGGAGCCACCAGTGCGGTATCCATCAAAATACCCGTGTACAAGGTTTCACCGTTCAGGGCGTAGGGGCTGAATGAGGCCATGTACTCCTTCTCCATGTGGAACCACTTGAAGGGACCCTTGTTGCGCTCTCTGTTCCAATGTTCAGAGGCCGAGATCAATGCAGCGCGAAGTTCTTCGTCCTCGATGTTGTTGGTCCGGTTCAGGATATGGCCATCGCTGTTCATAACCAACGAGGCCGAATGTTCTTGGGTTGTTCGCTGCTGATCCAACCACGAAATGCGCTCAGGATCCGCCTCGAACATCACCACTCGGAAAGGGGCGTTGGCATCGGAGGCTCGCACCAGCAGCGAAAGTTGAAGCCGGGATGAGCCGCCCTCCTCAATGCGTACAAAGGTCCAAATGGGTGTGTCGCGAGCATCTTCCAAGGCTTTGCCGAACCACACGCGGGTCCGTGGGTCGTATATCCCTTTTTCCAGTGCACTATCTCCTTGAACGCCATCGAACAGCCCGGCCAATTCCACCGTGGTACTTGCCTCGTGTTGCGAACCTTCCACCGTTCGGCGGAGCCCCACCACATCGCCCTTCCGCAGCAAGGCGGTCTCGTTGCCGTATTCATCCGCGACCGCCACCTTGCTCAGTGACCAATGGCCTTCAAGCAGAGGCCTCCAGTGTTCCAAGAGCTGCTCGGGGTCGGAACCGACAGCATTGGCTTGCAACATGCTGCGCTCAAGGACCAAGGCTTGCTCCAGCTCGTGTACCAGTCCCGATAGGCGAACATGAAGCAACTGCTGCTGGCCTTCAAGTGAGCGGTCCAGATAGGCGGCTGAATCAGATCCCGACCGAACGATGGACCAGAACGCAAAACCCACCGCTAACAGCAGTACTCCGGCCGTGCCGAACACAAGGGTACGTTCCGTACGTATGCTCCGCTCTTTGCTCATGGACATACTGCCCCTTCGATCGTGCTGCGGGTCATCTCCACTTTGCCGTCTCCGCTCTTGATCTGTTCGGTGGTAAGCCGTTGCGGGACGAAGTAAATTCCGCTGACCTTGCCGTTCATCGTTTGGCCGTCGCGAATGCACGTATCGGCCTCGAATGTCTCCACCGTGCGACCTTGGAAGTACAGGTCCAACACCAGGTCCAAACGTTTGTCCCCCGGAGTGGTGTTCACCAGTTTCAACAACAGTTCACTGGGTTTCTCAGCAGGATGTGACCAGCGGTACGACACTTCGACCCCGTCGTGGACACCCTTGTAAACGTACTCCTTCGGGGCGCAGGCCACCATGGGGATGAATAGCAGTGGAAGGATGATCTTCTTCATGCGGGAGTTTCGTTGATGATGCGGATGGCGCGGTCCATACTGGTATCGTCCACATCGTGGTGAAGTACGAAGCGGACCATGTTCGGACCAAATGCAGCTGCGACCAAACCCTTTTCACGCAGCTTGACCAGGTAGGCCGCTGCACCCTGTTCGTTGTTCAGCGTGGCGATCACGATGTTGGTCTCTACGGGCATGATGGAGGCCACCCAAGGCAGTTGCTGTAAGGCCGTGCCCAAGCGGAGCGCTCGTGCGTGGTCCTCGCGCAGACGTTCCACATGGTGGTCCAGGGCGTAGTGGCAAGCAGCTGCCAGAAGGCCGGCCTGGCGCATTCCTCCTCCCAAACGTTTCCGAACACGACGTGCCTGGTGTATCAAATCGCGGCTGCCCACAAGCACCGAACCAACCGGGGCACCAAGTCCCTTGCTTAGGCACACGGAGAAGGTATCGAAGTGTTTTCCCCAATCCGCAGGTTGCTCTCCGGTGACGACCAGCGCGTTGAAGATGCGCGCACCATCCATGTGGAAACCAAGGCCGCGAGCAACACATACTGCTTTGATGCGTGCCACTTCGGCCAGGTCCCAAACGGCGCCACCACCGCGGTTGCAGGTGTTCTCTATCGCCACCACGCTGCTGTTCGCCAGCCAGGCAGCCGAACGGTCGTTGATGGAGGCTTCCACTTCCCTCGCCTTGAAACGACCGCGGTCTCCGTGGATCAACTTCACGGAGCAGCCACTGGTGGCCATCAGCCCGCCGCCTTCGTAGCGGTAGATGTGCGCACCCTCGTCGCAGATCACTTCGTCGCCATGCCGGGTAAGCACATGCAGCGCGATCTGGTTGGTCATGGTGCCGCTGGGGCAGAAGAGCCCTGCCTCATGCCCGAAGAGTTCGGCAACACGACCTTCCAGGCTATTCACGGTAGGGTCCTCCCCGAAAACGTCATCGCCCACTTCAGCGTTGGCCATTGCCGCGCGCATGGCCGGGCCAGGCCGGGTCACTGTATCGGAACGCAGGTCGATCATCTCCTTCACAGCGCCCCAAGATAGCGCGCTCCCCGATGGCCGCCGAAACAGCTCAGTTCAAGTGGCGGTGCAGCTCGGTCAGCATGGGCAGTTCGGCCTTGTTCACGCCGTGGAATGCACTGGCCACGGCATCGGCCGCCCGGTAGATCAATTCTTTGCGCTCGGGGACCAGATCGTTCTTGTGCCGTGCCATGTAGGCAATGAAGGAGTCGAAAGCACCTTCAGCCGAAGCGCTGCGGTCCGCCAGCACATCGAACTCGAATTCCGTTATATAGGCCTGGTCGGTACCAAAGTGGTCGGTGCTGGCTTCCTGCGGAACAAGCTCCTCGGATACGATCCGCTTCAGGGTGGCCACCTCCTTGTCGCTCACACTGCCGTCGGAGGCGGCGATCGCATACAGCAGGCGCCCCAGTTCCTTGTAGAAAAGTTGTGCTTCCATGATGCCGTGAAATTGGTGCATCACGAAGGTACACCACCTGACTTGCGTCACTTCCGCCTGCTTAACAACAAGCCATCCCTCAGCGGCAAAAGCACGCTCTCCACCCGCGAATCATCCTTCACCAGTTGTGCATAGGCGGCGAGGCCCCGCGTTTCTCCATTCTGTTCCGCATGCGGGTCCAGCACCTTCCCGCTCCAAAGCACATTATCGGCAATGATCAGCCCTCCGGGTCGCACTCGTTCCACCACCAGATCGAAGTAGTTGCAGTAGTTCTGCTTGTCCGCATCAATGAACACAAGGTCGAATGTGCCGGTGATCTTGGGTATTACTTCGGCAGCTGGAGCAAGATGTTGGAGGATGCGTTCGTGGAACCCGGCCTTGCGGATGTAACGGTCCACCATGGGAGCCAGTGGGGTCTTGATGTCGATGGTATGCAGGACGCCTTCCGCATGCAGCCCTTCGGCCATGCACAGGGCACTGTACCCGGTGTAGGTGCCAATGTCCAGCACAAGCTTCGGTGCCAGCAGTGTGCTCAGCAGGCTGAGGAAACGACCTTGCAGATGTCCGCTCAGCATCTGGGGCATGTCCACCGTGCGGCGGGTCTCTTCGGCCAGTTCCTGCAAGTGGATGGGTTCGGGGCTGCTGAAGGTCTCAGCGTAGCGTTCCAGTGCGGGCTCCAGGAATTGCATGCTGGCAAGTTAACGAGTCGATCATCGAGCGGCATGGCTACCGGAGTATCCTTTTCGGATCACGCCCGTAGAAAGCATCACGTCGAAGCCAAAACGACCCATGCCATGAAGAAGCTTTTCTCCCTTGCTGTCGTAGTGTTGTTCGCTACCACCACGGCCCATGCCCAAAATGGATCCGCGGAATACGGCGCCAACGAAGTCTCCCAGAACATCCATGACCGTTCAGGTTCCCAGTTCGCTGCCAACGTGCCACGTATCAGGGCCAGCATCAACCCGAATCCACTGGTAACCCGTAGCACATTGGATGCCGGTGGTGCCGTTATCCGTGGCGTGGTCATCAGCAACGAGGACGGTCGCGAACTGCGCCGACACAGCAATTTGAACACCGTGCGTTTTGTGATCGAAGGACCTGGGCTGTCGCCCGGCTCTTACAAGGTGGAGGTGCATACCGATTTCGGAATGACCGTCCTGAAGTTGGCGGTGCAGTAGTGCTCTCCGGTTCCTTATCGAAAGCCGGATGCCACGAGCATCCGGCTTTTACTCGTTCAGCCCAGGATCACCCGGGGTGCGCATAGTAGAAACATACCTGACGTCAGGCTCCCAAGGCCATCAAGTTGGATACAGCTTTGGGCATGGCCTACACGTGATATGATCAGGAGTGACGCAGCAACGCTGAGCATCCTGCGAATTTGTGCGGAAGTTCGCGGCCGGATCCTCCTTTCGGCATCGCACGCTGTGTTAGCTTGGCACGGTCTTCGGTAATGCGTACCTCATCACCAAACACCCTTTTCCATGAAAGCAATTACGCTCACTTTGTTGCTCGCGTTCTTCTTCGCAGCGCCGAGCTTCGCCCAGAAAGTGAACGATGCTGTTGAGATCCAGTCCAGCGGAACATGGTACCCTGGTAAGGTCCTGAAAGTGGACGGCGAAAAGTTCTTTGTGGCCTACGAGGGCTGGGACGAAAGCTGGAACGAGTGGGTGGGCAAGGATCGCTTGCGCGGATCCAAGACCGCCGCCGCACCGGCACCGGCAGCACCACTTACCAAATTCAAGGTGGGCGACAAGGTGGAAGCCGAGTACGGCATGATCTGGGAACCCGCTACGATCATTGAAGCGGGTGAGAACAAGTACCACATCCAATTCGACAAGAAAACCTTCGGTACCAAGTGGTTGGGTGAGAAGATGATCCGGAAGCTCTGAACCATTGAGCAGCACCAATAGCACGAAGGGCGCAAAGGGGAGATCCCGATGCGCCCTTCGGCGTTTGCAGTACTGCGTTCTTGCTTCCGTGCCTCCGTGTATGCCCTCTCAGTAGGTCAACATCCCAGCTTCGATCAACTTCATCGTCAACACGCGACGTACAGTGGTGCTGTTGAATGATCCGGTCTTGGTGAAGCGCTCGGCACACATCAGCATGGCGCGCTGTTGATCACCACCAGCGGAGGCGGGTATGGCCGAACCGTTTGTTCAGGGAAGCTTGACGAACGGCGCGCGGAGACGCTCGTCGCCGAACTCCACCCACAGTTCGTAGCGTCCTGCTGGTATTGCATGCACGTCTAAGTTGGAACCTTGCTGGACCTGCAGCTCCAACACAGAACGCCCCAACGCATCGCGAATGAGGCACACAGCGTTCGGCCAGTGTTTCGGCAATTCGGGCCGGAGCAGATCGGAAGTGGGGTTGGGGTGGACTGCTAACTTCCCTAAGGAGACCTCTGGAATACCGAACGCACCGTTGATGATGTACCAATCATTGTGACGTTCCAGGTCATTGGAGAGACCAAGTCCGATGTAGGTATGCCATACTCCCGGGCTACTGCTAGCACCTTCGACCATGATACCTCCACGCCTTGTTCCGCCTGGATGTGGGTCAGCCCATAGCACCCATTGGGCAGTGTTATACCACAGAGCAGTTTCAACGATCGACGAGGCATCCGTCGCGCCCCCAATGAGCAACATCTCAAAGGCTGCGAAGCCGCACATTGCACCATACCTGCCTTCCGGTAGAGGTGAACTGGCTGTCCAAATGTCGGTCTGCGCATTGTAGGACCAGCAGTCGGCAAGAGCGTTGAAGTCAGCGTCGGCTCCACCGACCACCATGTTCCCCATATTCATTTTACATGCCCGATGACGCGGTGTGCTTGGCATGGATGCGAGCTGCTGCCAGCTATCGGTAAGGGAGCTGTACTTCCAGAGTTCGCTCGTTGCCGACCCATCCGCGAATAGGCCCGTGGCGATATAGCCTCCGTTGAACGCGACTGTAGCATAACGCGGCTCGTCCGGCAAGGATGCCATCTGTAGCCAACTATCGACCGCAGGGTCATAGCGCCACAACTCGTTCAGCGGGCCGTTCGCATCGAGCCCGCCAAAGAGATAGCCATATGAACCACCCTCGTCCACGAATGCAGAACAGTACTGCCTGGGTGTCGCCGGTAGTGGTGCCATCACGGACCATTGCAGCGAGGTACCATCTGTTCTAGCCCCCTAACTTACCGGACACGTTTATGGTCGCAAAACCATAAACCGTGTTACCATGAAAGAGCGCAA
>JBBEDG010000048.1:0-6320 GCA_040881405.1 Flavobacteriales bacterium
CCTACGGCGACAGCCTCTACCTCTTCAGCAAGAACTGGGCGGACTTCCGGAGCTACGTGTACGCGCTGCCCAACACACCCGGAGACCACTTGGCCATGCGCCGCGATACCCTCGAAGCAATGGGCCTGATAACCGGTGCGGCATATGATGCGCCGAACAACGTGCTGGCACTGATCGGCTATACCGTGGTGATGCGCCCCATCGTGTGGCGCTTCTCGGACTTTGTTGGCACGGACTTCTTTTCAGGCACTGCCAACCGGCACGAGATCGAACTTACGCTCACCCAGACCGAGGCCATTGCATGGACGGCTCCGGACAGGGTGTACTTCAGTAACGAGGCCGAGGTGGTGGGCAGTGCGAAATTGTGGGAGCTCGCTTTGGGCATCGACGCCAGTGTTGGGAGCCGCGATCCTTTGCCGATCATGGTGCTGCACCCCAATCCGGCCACGGATACGGTGCGTATCGCTGGCTTGACAGGCCCGGCCTGGATCTCTTTGCGCGATCAGCAGGGATCCGAGGTTCACAGTGCGCGTGTTTCCGCAGAGGGTGTTATGCGCCTGCCGGAGTTACGTGCCGGACTCTACTTCGTGGAAGTTGAAGTGGAAGGCCGGTTGGTCCTCTTGCGGCTTAGTGTGGTCCGCTGAGAAGCTTCGGACCGCGGTGATCAGCTGTTCCGCAGTGAAGCGGCCAACCACCCACTGAAGCGTTGCGCATCCCGCTTGTCCAGGTGAAGCCCATCCGTGGTGCGCCAGCGCTCGTTGCTGCGTATGAAGCTGCGCCCCGGAAAGCGGGCCTCGATCAGTGAGCGGCTCTTGACCGCCAAAGTGCTATTCATCAATTCCGGCTCTATCGGCACCTCGAAGAAGATCACCTCCACACCGCGTGCCTCCAAGGACAACACATCGCGCTCCAGCATGGCCAGGAAACGTTGATTGGTGCTATCGGCAGGCAGTAGAGCATAGTTCGTTCGGTGCTCGTCCATCATTACGGCATTGGGCACGGCAGTGCTGTCCGCGCCGTCGTCCGTACCGCGCTCGTTCAGCAGCCGCTGTTTCAGCCAGCCGAAGAGCACGCCGCTGGGCTGGTTCTCCTCCTGCATCATGGGCACCTCACGCCGCACTTCGTACAAACCTGGCTCGAACAAGGCCTTCAAAAAGCCATGGTCAGGCTCGCGGAAGAGGACGTTGGTCTCGATAAGCACCCGGGCCGGGGCCTTTCCAGAGCGCTCCACCAACGTTAGGCCATCGTAGATGCTAAGGCCACCGAAGCCCAGGTTGGTCGTGCCGTCGGGCATGCTGTCCAGCACGATGCGGTAGGCGAGCGATGATCCCACGATCACCGTGGCATCGGGCACATCAGCGCCGTACACGAAGCGCTCGGCCTTTATCCGGTTGCCGTTGGCGAGGTGCTGGGTGGTATCCCAATCCACCTGCACAAAACGCAGGAAGAGGCCGTAGCCAACGGCGAGCACAACAAAGACGAGGAAGGAGCGACGGATCATGCTTCCCGGTCAGAATTGAAAGTAGATGAAGGAAGCCCCGCTACCAGAGTTCACCAGGATAAGGAAGAGCATGACCCCGTAGAGCACTGGCTTCATCGCTGCCATGGCCGACCGTGGGGTGCGGGTCCACAGGTACAGCAAGTGGTACAGCACAACCGGTGCGGAAAAGAGCAGCACGAAGAAGAGCAGCAGGGGCTGGATGTCGCTGCCTCCCGTATTCCCGAAGATCGCCTGCATGTAGCCTATCACATGGTTGAAGTCAGGTAGCTTGAAGAGTAGCCAAGCGAGGGTGACCATGCTGAAGGTGAAGAGCATGTGGATGAAGCGCGGGAGCTTTTCCTTGGTGCTCCAGCCAAGGTCCTTGAACAGGCGTTCAACGGCGAGCATGAGGCCGTGGAAGAAGCCCCACACGGCGTAGCTCCACGCGGCACCGTGCCATAGGCCGCCGAGCACCATGGTGAGCATCAGGTTCTTGTAGGTGTGGAAGCCTCCCATGCGGTTGCCGCCGAGTGGGATGTAGAGGTATTCGCGCAGGAAGGTGCTGAGCGAGATGTGCCAACGCCGCCAGAATTCGCTGAAGGTGGCAGAGATGTAAGGGAAGTTGAAGTTGTCGAAGAGCACGTAGCCGAAAAGTCGAGCAAGCCCGATGGCAATAAGCGAATACCCCGCGAAGTCGGCGAAGATCTGCATGCTGTAGCCGAAAAGCAGTACCAAGAGCGTAACGCTGTGGATGCCGGTGAAGTAGGGGAAGGCGATCCAGAAGGTCTGATCCTTCAGGTTGTCGGCCACCACCATCTTCAGGAAGTATCCCACCACCAGTGCCGCGAACGCAGCGTTCCAGTTGATCTCGCGGAAGTACTTGGTCTTGATCTGTGGCAGGAATTCGTGTGCCTTCACCACGGGGCCGGCCACCAGCTGCGCGAAGAAGGAGATGAAGGTGGTGATGCGCAAGGTGTGCTCCACCATGCCCTTCACCACGATGCTACCGTAATGCGGTACATCTTTTCCTCGGTAAGCGTCCACCACCAAGCTTATCCCTTGGAAGGTGAAGAAGGAGATGCCTACCGGCAAGGGGATGGCCACAAGGAACTCCCCGATGCTGGTATCAGGGAGGAAGGTGCGGCCGATGAGCGGGCTGTACTTGAAGAAGACCAGAACGACAAGGTTGAGCACTACACCGGCGGTGGCGTAGGCCTTGTGCAGCGCTGGCTTGCCGAAGACCACCGCATGGCTGGCAACGATGTTGATGGCCACCGAAGCGATCAGCAGCAAGAGCAGCATGGGCGCGTTGTACGCGTAGAAGATGAAGCTGGCGGCAATGATCACATGCAACTGGTAGCGCCGCATGAAAGGCGCGTAATACAGCAACAGCGTCGGTATGACGAGCAGTAGGAATGGGACGCTGTTGAAGAGCATGGACCGGTGCCGATACAGGGTCAAACCTACGGCCGTAGCACGGATCTTTCAGCGCTGCAAAGCGGCACCAGCCTCCGGGGGCAGGTCACATCTCGGCCACACCTCGCAGCCGCTTCAGCTCCGGAAGCGCACCATCACCGTGTTGCCCTTCTCCTCCCTGCGCGTTTCGAGCTGATCCTTGAGGGCCACCACCAGGGAAGACAGTGATGCATGGCCGTAGCTCCGCGGATCGAAACCCGGATCGAGGCGACGCA
The DNA here is from genome assembly GCA_040881405.1 of Flavobacteriales bacterium. Lineage (GTDB taxonomy): Bacteria > Bacteroidota > Bacteroidia > Flavobacteriales_F > PHOS-HE28 > PHOS-HE28. The sequence goes on from JBBEDG010000048.1 coordinate 3,172, forward strand.
GGGCCTGACCGATCAGGCTTAACGACACTTCATCCTCTTCTCCCTTCGCGATGTTGAAGGCCTTCCGGAGTTTGCGCATCAGATCGCTGTTTCCCGAAAGTTTCGCCGGCTGGACCTTTGCGGTGGATACATTCCTCTTCCTTGTGACCTTGGCCCCTGTTCCTGCTCCAGTATCCGCACTTGCCCCGGTCTCCTGTACATCCAGGTTCTCCACATAGATGAAGCGCTCACACGCTTTCACGAAGGCATCGGGGGTCTTCTTCTCGCCCACACCCATTACGAACAAGCCGCTCTCGCGCAACCGCGTGGCGAGGCGCGTGTAGTCGCTGTCGCTGCTCACGATGCAGAACGCGTCCACCAGCTCTCCGTGCAGGATGTCCATGGCGTCGATGATCAGCGCGCTGTCCGTGCTGTTCTTGCCCTTGGTGTAGGCGAACTGCTGCACGGGCTGTATGGCGTTGCTGTTCAGCAGTTCCTTCCACCCGCTCATGCCCGTGGTGGTCCAGTCGCCGTAAATGCGGCGGATGGTGATGGTGCCGGTCTTGCTCACCTCCTCCAGGATGGCCCGCAAGCGTTTGGGCGCCGCATTGTCCCCATCGATCAGTAGCGCGATGGTGGTGTCGTTGATCTTCTTCATGCCCGGTGAAGGTATCGCGGACCACTCACGCGATCACATGGTGCCCTTCATCATCTTGTTCCAGTACAACCACGGCAGCGCGTACTTCTTCAGCAGCCACATGCTCCAAAGCGGTTGGGCCAGGTTGAAGAAGGGTTTCAGGAAGGGGTCGCTGTCGCGTACGTTGTCGTACTTGAATTCAGCGAGGAGCATCTTGCCATAGCCGGTCACCAAGGGGCAGCTGCTATAGCCACTGTATTGCTCCTTGGACAATGCGCCATCCTTGATGCGCTGAAGGATGTTGGCCACCACCACGGGCGCCTGCTTGCGGATGGCCGCGCCGGTCTTGGCGGTGGGCAGTGCGGCGGCATCGCCCAGGCCGAAGATGTTCGCGTAGCGCTGGTGCTGCAAAGTGTGGATGTCCACCTCCAGCCAGCCCTTGTTGGGGCCTTCGGCATAGGCCAGTGGCGAATTGCGCACAAAGTCGGGTGCGCTTTGCGGGGGTGCCAGATGCAGCATGTCGTAAGGCATCACGATGGTGCTCTGCCCTTCGATCTTTTCCTGCAGGCCCTGCTCCTCGGTGATCACGCAGTGGTTATCGCCGGGCTTGCTCCACTGGAAATGGATCTCCTTCTTCAGCGGATCGATCTTCACTGGGTTATAGAAGGTCTTCAGGATGATCTCCTTCTTGCGGATCACGTCCTCCAACGCGGCGCGGAAGGGCTGTACACCGAAGATCACCGATCCGGGGGTGGCGAACACGAGCTTGGTCTTTTCGCGCACACCGGCCCTGCGGAAGAACTCATCCGCCATGTAAGCTGCTTTCTGGGGCGCACCGCCGCACTTGATCGGCGTGGCGGGCTGCGTGAACACCGCATTGCCACCCTTGAAGTTCTGCATCACCCGTTTGGTCTTCTCCGGGTCGATGTAATTGCTGCACACGAAGTCGGTCTTCAGGGCTTCGCGCAAGCCGGGCAGGTCGTCGATGTTGAGCTGTATGCCGGGGGCCACGATCAGGTGGTCGTAGGTATAGGCACTGCCTTCCTTGGTACGCACGGTGTTCGCCTCAGGCTCGAAGATGGCGGCGTATTCCTTGATATGGTCCACACCGGGTGGTATCACACTGGACTCATCGCGGCGCGTGTCCTTCATACTGTAGGTGTCCGCGGCTACCAAGGTCCATGCCGGCTGGTACCAGTGGTCCTTGGCGGGGTCCAGTATCGCGATGCGCAACTCCTTCTGCTTGCGCCTGAGCTGCGCCGCTGTCATGATGCCTGCGGTGCCGCCACCGATGATGAGTACTTCGTAGTGCGTGCTGGCCATGGACGTGTGTGTGTTGGATGCACATCAAAGCTCAGGCGTGCAACGGTGGCTTACAGTGATATTGGTCACTTTGTGGCGCCCCAGTGGCGTAGCGGGCAGGAGACATGCTCGCTGAACAGCCATCGTGCTGACAGGCGACCAAGGGATAGGCCATTTTGGGACAGTGCGGTTCCTCGATCACGTCGGAACTGGTGGTCGCGTACCGTACCTTGAAATCCTAAACCCCTCATACCATGAAGAAATTCCTACACGCAACGCTTATTGCAGTACTGCCCGGCTTCGCCTTCGGGCAGACGCTCATCTTCGAGGAGGATTTCGACTCCTACGCAAATGGTAACCTGCTGGCACAAACCGCAGGTTTGCCATGGACCACTTGGTCCGACACTCCAGGCACGGCCGAGGACACTCCGATCAGTAATGAACAAGCACTTTCGGGTACGCTAAGCGCGAAGTTCTCAGGAGCCGCTGCGGGTGGCCCCACCGACATGGTGCTGCGTCTGGGGGATCGCACCTCGGGCAGCTATCTACTTGGTTGGAGCATGTACATCCCTGCCGGGTTCGGTGGCTACTTCAATCTTCAGCACAACGAGGTCATAGGAGCCGGTAGCTGGATGATGGATGTGACCCTGCTGCCGGACAATACCGTGGAGTTCCTTGTGGGTGGTATCACCACCACGGGCACTTACGATAGCGATACGTGGTTCGATGTGATCATGACCATCGACCTCGATCAGCAGACCGGTTTCATCGGGGTGGGCGAGAATGCCCTACACACCTGGCAGACAAGCATCCCCGGTCCAAGCCGGCTGGGTGCCGTGAACTTCTTCGCGTATGCCGGCGGCGCACCTGCCGTGCCTTCGTTCTACATCGATGATGTGGCATTCCTCGATGTTGGTAGTGTGGGCGTCGATGAGGTCCGCCTCGAACAGGTGGGTATCTATCCGAACCCCACGACGGACCTCCTGACCGTGGAACTCAGCGGCCAGGCCCCATCTGCCATCGCCTCGCTGGTGGACCTTACCGGACGTGTGGTGATCGATGGACGCACCTTCACCCAGAACGGAAGTGTGGCGCGCACACAGATGGAGATGCAAGGCCTGCCCACAGGCATGTATCTCCTGCGCTTGCAGGATGGTGAACGTGAGCTGGTACGCCGCGTAACCAAGTTGTGACCCCTGACCCCCAAAACGCCGGGCCCCCCCCGAGAAAA
>JBBEDG010000048.1:6330-7623 GCA_040881405.1 Flavobacteriales bacterium
CCCCGGATCAACTCCGGGGCGTTCCGCGTTTTGGGGCTGCCGCCACCCGGCCATGGGCGAGTTATTTCTCGGCCAATACCCGCATGCTGGGCTGCGGACCAGCAACACCTGCGGCTTGCAGGGCTGTGAGGCCTTGCTCGTAGATTTCGAAGTACACGTCCCAATAGTGCTCAGGTGCACAGTGTGGGCGAACGGCCAACTCCACGCCTTCCAAGTTCAGCTTGGCCACGGTCACAGAGGGTGCAGGGTCCTTCATCACCATGGGGTGCTTCAGCATTACTTCGGTGAGCACTTCGCGGGCCTTCGCAATGGAAGAGGCGTAGTTGAGCCCAAAGGTGAGGTCCACCCGGATCCTACCCTCCTTGGTGTAGTTCACAATGTTGCCATTGGCCATGGGTCCGTTGGGCACGATCACCGTTTTGCTCTCTGGCGAAAGCAGGATGGTGGTGAAGATCTGGATCTCCTTCACGTGGCCCACATGGCCCTGGGCCTCGATGAGGTCGCCCACCTTGTAGGGCTTGAAGAGCAAGATGAGCGTACCGCCGGCGAAGTTGGCCAGCGTACCCTGCAAGGCCAAGCCGATGGCCAGACCCGCAGCGCCTATGATCGCGATGAAGCTGGTGGTCTGAACGCCCAGCATGCCGATGAAGGTGATCAGCAACAGCATCCGCAACGACACGGTGACCAGGCTGTGTAGGAAGCGCTGCAAGGTGGGTTCCACACCGCGGGCTGAGAGCACTTTGCCCAATAGACGCGCTAGGCCCTTGATCAGCAGGGAGCCTATCCACAGCACCAACAGTGCGGCCACGATCTTGGGCGCGTAGTCCATCGCCAGTTCTTTCAGGCGCAGCATCCATCCCTCGGCCTGCGTCAATTGTACTTCCACGTCTTCCATGGGTGGTTCGGTCCAGAGGTTATTGGTTCAAGTGGTGATGTTCCGGACAGCGGCGAATGTAGCCGCGTTTCTGCCGGTGGATCGTCGATGGGTACTGACAAGCACATACCGCACACGCATGCTTCAGGGGTGATGGAACAAGAAAAGCCCACCCCTTTCGGAGCAGGCCTTTCACATCTGTTCGAGTGATCAGCTCAGCCTTGTCCCGATGCCTATCGGGAGGCCAGCTGCACTTCGGCAACAAGGCGCACCTCGTCGCTCACCAGTACTCCGCCCGCTTCGAGGGCTGCGTTCCAAGTGAGACCGAATTCCTTGCGATCGATCTTGCCGCTCAGGTTCAAGCCGGCCTTGGTGTTGCCCCAGGGGTCCTTCGCCACGCCGCTCCACTCCACGTTCAG
>JBBEDG010000049.1:0-7620 GCA_040881405.1 Flavobacteriales bacterium
CACCGCTTCATGATCGCAAGGCCATCGGTCTACTGGTGTAGTCTTCTGACCCCGACCTTCTCATCTGGTCACTTCAAGTCCCACTCAAGGACCCCATGACCAACAAGCTGAAAGAGCGGACAATGCAACAGGTGCCGCGCAAACCTAGGCCTGTGGAGAATGCCTTTTTATCCACAACACAGCGGACTTGTCAACACAGCCATGTGGGACCATCCTCGGAAAGCTGAGCAGGTCATCAGATCGAGCAGAGCGATCAGGTCGGATAAAAACAAGCATCCGTCGACGAAGAAGAGGCTTTCATGGGATGCTAAAAAGGGCTCCATGCAAAGAGCCATCTGCGGCGATCCTATGCCGTAGAACCGCTCATACCTTCTCGAATACCATCCTGTAGTGCTCGAAGATCTCGCGTTCGAACACTTGTAGGTTGGGCGCTATTTGGTAGCGGCGCACCCACTTGCGGAAGTCGCTGCTGGTGAGCTTGGGCAGAAGCGAAGCATACAGCATGTACTTCTGCGGATGGAACTTGTTGAAGGCGGCGGTCCAGCGCGCGATGGTTTCGATATAGTCCAAGCGACCGCTGTCGGAGTGGATGAGCTTGAAGTGGTCCTTCGCGGGACGAACCATGCCTTCCTGTCCATAGGGCAGCCATGATCCGGGGAACACATCGCACACAAGGTCCATCAGTTCTTCACCAGAGTAGTTCTTGCGGTTCTTCCAAACGTCGGTCTGCCCGAACTTGATGTCCTCGAACTTCACCATGTTGGGCCCGAAGACCATGGTCTGGCAATAGAAGCGGCCGCCCACGGGAAGTAGGTCGGCCACCTGCTTGAAGTAGGTCTTGTAGATCTCCTCCTGCTCGCCAGCACGGTATTCTTCCACAGAACACAAGTGCTCCGGACTGCCCATGGCACAAACCGCGTCGAACATCCCGAAGGTCTCCGGAGTGATCTTCTTGCTATCCATGTGATGCACATTGAGCCCGTTCTTGCGGCATGCGATGGCCTGCCCTTCGGCAAGCACCACACCGGTGGTATGCACACCCTGCTTGTTCAGGTAGTCGATGAAGGCGCCCCAACCGCAACCGATGTCGAGCACCTTCATGCCCGGCTTTATGTTACAGTTGTCCATGATGAACTTGTGCTTGCGCTCCTGAGCCTGCTCCAACGTCAGGGAGAAGTCACCATCGAAACGAGCCCCGCTGTACCCACCCTTCTCGCCCAAGCTCAGGCGGAAGATCTTGTCCATGGTGGTGTAATGCGCGTCGAGTTCCTGTTGATCGGCCATGGTCGTGTGTCGCTTAGTATGTTCCAATGCGCGACCGTTCCCTTAAGTCGCCATGACAATGTAGGACATACTAACCGGACCGGTCTCGCGGGTCTTTTCGCCAAACGCGCGGTGTCCCAAGAGAAACAGAGATCATCCCATCGTCAGATCCTAACGATAGGGCAATGGAATAGGCTTTTCTCTGCTCGATCAGGGCTTGCCGAACACCCGTTGGAGCAGTTCTGAAGTTCGCGCAGCCGGGTCCTGCCTGATCCTTCCCTCTTCTTCAGCGATCAACACGAACAGGCCTTCGATGGCCTTTTGTGTCACATAGGCATCCAGCTCGGGATCCACCTCCTTGGCGCCGGTGAGCATGCCGCCCTTGTTGTAGGCTTTGGCCAATGGCGTCCAATAGCTGGCCAAAGCAACCTTCTGGTTCGCCCGTTCCACAATGGGCCTGAAACGCGCGGTTAGCGCTTCGCCGGTCTTATCACGCAGGTAGTTGGTGGCGGCTTCATCCCCACCCTTCAGTATCGCGAACCCATCGCCCACGCTCATGCCGGTCACCGCATCGCGCAGAATGGGGAGCGCTTCCTTCGCAGCCTCTTCGGCGGCCCGGTTCATGGTCACCTCGAACTCTTCCACCTGCTTGCTCATACCCACACTAGTCAGGGTATTCTTCATCTTCACAGCGGTTTCCGGGAAGGGGATGCGGATCTTCTCGTTCTTCAAGTAACCGTCCAGTGCCGAGCCCTTCGTTACGGACTGCTCCGCGCCTTTACCCAGCGCTTCTTTCAGTCCTGCAATAACATCATCGTTCGTTAGTCCTCCCGCATCTCCTTTGCCAGCCACCTTGTCGGTCACCTGCTTCAAGGACTTGGGGATCTGGGCCGTTGCGAAAGTGGTTGTGCCCAGCAACAGGGCGATGGAAAGCAGGGTACGCATGAGTTGGGGTTGGTCAAGTGAGAAAAAACAACGCCAAGGATCGTGCCGGGATGGGCTCGTCCCGATCGCCCCGAACGTAGATGTGCATTCCTGGCACTCCACTGTCGCATCAGATCATATGCACGGAATGCGATGCTCCACTGAAGGAAGGGCCGAACAACGATCGAATACCTTGGATAATGTCACCACCACAAGCGGGGCGCTTGGGGGGACGTTCACAACCCTAACAACACCTCCCCCGGATCCTTCCCGCCGAACACCAACTTCGTGGGATCCTCGATCATCTCCTTCACCTTGAACAGGAAGCTCACGCTCTCCTTGCCATCGATGATGCGGTGATCATAGCTGAGAGCAACGAACATGATGGGGCGGATGACCACTTGACCATTCACGGCCACAGGGCGCTCCACGATGTTGTGCATACCGAGAATGGCGCTCTGAGGCGGGTTGAGGATGGGCGTGCTGAGCATGCTACCGAACACGCCACCGTTGGTGATGGTGAAGGTGCCTCCGGTCATCTCATCGATGCTGAGCTTGCCGTCGCGGGCTTTCACCGCCAACACCTTGATGCCGGCTTCTATTTCGGCCAGGGACATGCGCTCGGCATTTCGGAGAACCGGGACCATCAACCCTTTGGGACTGCTTACGGCAATGCCAATGTCGGCATAGTCGAAGGTCACCACTTCATCGCCATCGAGCTGGCCGTTCACCGTGTGGAACTGGCGCAGGGCTTCGGTAACGGCCTTGGTGAAGAAGCTCATGAAGCCGAGGCCCGTGCCTTTCTGCTCCTTGAACTTGTCCTTGTACTTGTCGCGCATGGCCATCACGGCGCTCATGTCCACCTCGTTGAAGGTGGTGAGCATGGCGGTGTTGTTCTTTACGCTCACGAGGCGCTCGGCGACCTTCTTACGCAGGGTGCTCATCTTGGCGCGGTTCGCATTGCGCGAGCCACCCCAGCCGTTCATCAACGTGGCTTCCACACCGCCGGAGATGTAGGCTTCCACATCGCTCTTGGTGATGCGGCCGTTGGGTCCGCTGCCTTTCAGCTTGCTGGCATCCACACCTTTCTCGGCCATTACAGCCTTGGCGACAGGAGTGGCGGATGCCGCGCTCGCAGCAGCAACAGGAGCAGGGGCAGGGGCAGAAGCAGCAGCTGGCTTCTTTGCCTCCTGCACCGGCTCCTGGACCTTGGCTTTTTTCTCGGCCTTCACCGAGGTATCCACTTTCGCCACCACATCGCCCACATTCACGGTGGCATCGGCTTCGGCCAGCAGTTCGATCTTGCCTTCGGCTTCGGAGCTGAGTTCCAGCGTTGCCTTGTCGCTGTCGATCTCAGCGATCACCTGGTCCTTCTCCACTACGTCGCCGCTCTTCACCAGCCATTGGGCAATGCGTACTTCGCTGATGCTTTCGCCGGGGCTCGGGACCTTGATATCGATGGTTGCCATCTACGGAAAATGTGATGTGTGAATGCTTACGCGCGGGCCTTCTTGCCGGCCGCGGACTTGTTTACCGTTGGTTCCTTCTTGTCGCTTGCATCGCTGCTGGCACCGCGATCGCTGAATGCCTTTTCGATGATATACTTCTGCTGCATGGCGAAGCGCACACTGCTTCCGGTGGCGGGGGCTCCGCTGGCTTTGCGGCTTATGCGCTGAAGGGTGTATGCGGAGAGGACAGTGTGTTCCGTGAAGGTCATGTGCATGTAGGCCCACGCGCCCATGTTGGCCGGTTCCTCCTGCACCCAAAGGTGTCGCTCAGCGTTGCTATACTTCTCCAAGATCGCGGCCAGCTGTTTATCCGGTAAAGGATGCAACTGCTCCACACGCACGATCGCGGTGTCCTCGGCGCTCAACTCCTGCTGCTTCTCCAACAGCTCGTAATAGATCTTGCCCTGGCATAGGATCACGGTGCTCACCTTATTCGGGTCGGCCTTGGCATCGTCTATCGTTTCCTGGAAACGACCCTTGGCGAGATCGTCCAAACTGCTTACGCACTTGGGGTGGCGCAACAAACTCTTCGGCGAGAACACCACGAGCGGACGGCGGAAGTTGCGCGCCAGTTGGCGGCGTAGTACGTGGAAGTAATTGGCCGGTGTAGTGCAGTTCACCAACTGCATGTTGCCTTCCGCAGCGGTGCTGAGGAAACGTTCCATGCGGGCACTGCTGTGTTCGGCTCCCTGGCCTTCGTAGCCATGTGGAAGCAGCAGCACAAGGCCGTTCATGGCCTTCCACTTCTCTTCGGCGGCACAGAGGTATTGGTCCAGGATGATCTGCGCACCATTCACAAAATCGCCGAACTGTGCCTCCCAGATCTGTAGTGCTTCCGGCTCGTAGAAGGCGTAACCGTACTCGAAGCCCATCACCGCATATTCGCTCAGCAGGCTGTTGTAGATCTCCACCAAGCCTTGGTCCTTGCCCAAGTGTTGCAGGTGCATATACTCCTCCTCGCTGTCCTCCACCTTCACTACGGCGTGGCGGTGGCTGAAGGTGCCGCGCTCCACATCCTGGCCGGTCAGGCGCATGGGATGACCTTCCAGAGCAAGACTTCCGAAAGCAAGCAATTCGGCCATGCTCCAATCGAGCTTTTCGTCGGCCATCATCTTGGCGCGATCACCGAGAATACGTTCCAGCTTGCCGAAGAACTTCTTACCCTCGGGGATCTCGGATAGTTTGGCGCCGATGGCCTTCAAGGTCTTCTTCGCTACCCCGGTTTCGGGGCTCTTGTCGAAGGCACTGATGTCCGGCCGTTCGTAGCCTTTCCAACGGTGCGCCAGGAACGGCGTGATGCGGCTCTTCTCCATCTGCTTCGCATCATCGAGGCGCGACTGGAGCATATCCTGGAACTGCTGTTCCATTTCCTTGGCTAGGCCTGCCTCGATGGTTCCGCTGGAGAGCAACTTGTCCACGTAGATCTGGCGCGGATCGGGGTGCGTGGCGATGGCCTTGTAAAGCTTGGGTTGGGTGAACTTGGGCTCGTCGCCTTCGTTGTGGCCATGCCTGCGATACCCAAGTAGGTCGATGAACACATCGCATCCGAATTCCTGACGATAATCCAGCGCGAGCTGCATGACAAAGGCCACCGCCTCCACGTCATCGGCATTCACGTGGAAGATCGGGCACTGGGTCACCTTGGCCACATCGGTGCAATAGGTGCTGGTGCGTCCGTCGATGTAGTTGGTGGTGAAGCCCACCTGGTTGTTGGTAACGATGTGTACGGTACCGCCTGTGGTGTACGCCTTCAGGCCGGCCATCTGCACCAACTCATAAACAACACCTTGGCCAGCAATGGCCGCATCGCCGTGGATGATCACCGGCACGGCCTTACGATGATCGAAGCCATGGTGGCGCTCGATGATGGCGCGGGCCATGCCCTGCACCAAAGGACCCACGCTTTCCAGGTGACTCGGGTTCGGACTCAAGGTGAGGGTCACTTCCTTGCCACTCTCGGTCTTCACACGGCTGTTGTAGCCCATGTGGTACTTCACGTCACCTTCCACCAAGGCATCCTCGTAGTCCTTCCCTTCGAACTCCGTGAAGATGCTTTCATAGGTCTTGTTCAGCGTATTCGCCAGCACGTTCAGGCGACCGCGGTGCGCCATGCCGATCACCACATCCTTCACATCGTGTGCTTTGGCACCGTGCTCGATCACCCAATCCAGAGCGGGGATCAGGGCTTCCACGCCTTCGATGCTGAAGCGCTTCTGGCCAATGAACTTCTTGCCCAGGAATTTCTCGAAGACCACTGCCTGGTTGAGCTTGAAGAGGAATTCCTTCTTCTCATCAAGCGTGAAGTCGGGCGTATTGCGCACCTTCTCCATGCGGTCCTGCAACCACTGCACCTTCTCGGGCTGGCGGATGTAGCGGTACTCCACACCGATGCTCTTGCAATAGGTCTGCTCCAGCATGGCGATGATGTCGCGCAACTTCGCCGGCCCGATGCCGATCTCGTTCCCCGCCTCGAACACGGTATCCAGGTCCTTATCGGCCAGACCATAGTTCTCGAGGGCCAGTGTTGGCGCATACTTGCGGCGATCACGCACCGGATTGGTATGCGTAAAGAAGTGACCACGGGTACGGTAACCACTGATCAGGTGCAGAACCTTGAATTCTTGGCGCACCTTGTCACCATCGGCACTGTGGCCTGTGGCGCCCGAAGGAAGGGTGTCGAATTGTGTGCGGGCCAGCTCGAAGCCTTCGAAGAAACGCGCCCATCCGGCATCAACGGAGGCGGGGTCCTGGCGGTACTGCTGGTAGAGTGCGTCGAGCGCGGCTGGATCGGCGTTGCTCAGGTAGGAGTGTTTGTCCATGATGGGGTCCCGTTCGGATCCTGGTCCAAAGGTAGGTTTTCCGCTATGTAAAGGGCCGTTCTACGCACCGGTCCTTGCGGAGTTGCCACATTGCACGACGAGTGCGCCGGCCTGCCCACTCGCCCCCTTTGTGGACCTTTCAGTAGCGCCCGGCAAAGCGCAGCCTGGTAAGTACCTTCTGCAGAGCACGTAATACACACTCTCCGGCCAGCGCGTGTAGACCTCCCGAGGCCATGGTACGGCGCATATGCTTCTCCGGGATGTCTACCCGGTAGATGGCGACCTGGAGCACCGTCGCACCCTTGGTCTGCAAGGCTTGCAAGCGGGGCAGCACGGCTGTGCGAAGGCGCTCGAAGGCCTCCTCGTCCAAGGGAGGAAGGGGCAGTTCTTCCGCGGACATGGAGAGGTCCTTGCGCAACTGCTCCACCGTGGAGTCCAGCACCTCGGCCTTGTCCAGCCAAAGGCCCACCCCACCTTGCTCCTGTTTCGACAGATCGTTGTTCACGCTACGTGCTGTTGGGCCAAAGGTCGCCGATCCATGGCACTATTTTCGCCGTGCCGCCGCGTGTCGGTCGCAGCGCCAAGTGAGGTCTGCGTTCATCCTCTACCAACCACGACCATCGAACCATTCCATGCGCCATCTGCTCGCCTCCCTGCTCCTCTCCGCCCCTGTCCTCCTGCACGCCCAATACGGCTCCTTCAACGCTTCGGCAGTGAAGGCCGCCAAGAACACGACCACGGTGGTGGTGCTGGACGGCGGTAACACGCCCTACGACCGCATGATAACCGAGGCGGTGAAAGCCGACTGGAAGTTCACAGGAGCATACAAATTCATGACCATTGCCGACTTGGGCATGTTACCCATTGCTCCAGAGAAAACGTACCTGATGAAGGTGAGGCAGGTGGACCCGGTGAAATTCGAGGGCACCTTCCTGATGCTGGTGCAAGGCTGGAAACCCAAGAAGGGTGAGAGCCTCACCGCCAAGGACAATGCCTTCACGAACATCGCTTCCACCCAGGAGCTGGCTTCTTTGTTGATCGATGACAAGGGCATGAACGAGCTGAACACCACTGCCATGATCCGCTTGTACGTGCGCCACCTGCAG
>JBBEDG010000050.1:0-7579 GCA_040881405.1 Flavobacteriales bacterium
GTACACCGGACATCTCTCCCACCGCCTTCCTGGTGGATGTGTGCGACAAGATCTACACCAGCGGCTGGGGCAGCAGCGTGGGTGGATTGGGTGGCCAGCTCACCACCGCAGGACTTCCTGCAACGCCCGGTGCCATCCAGACCACCACCACCGGCCACGACCTCTATCTCGCCGTGTTCGATATCAACATGACATCCTTGGACTATGCGACATTCTATGGCGGCCCAACGAGTCCGGAGCATGTGGATGGTGGCACAAGTCGCTTCGACCGCCGTGGACGTGTGTACCAAAGCGTGTGCGCCGGATGCCAAGGCAACAGCGATTTCCCCACAACACCAGGCGCATGGAGCGCGACCAACAACAGTGGTGGCTGCAACAATGGTGTGGTGAAAATGGATTTCGATGCGCCCTTGGTGATCGCCAACTTCTCTGCACCGGACACAGCCTGTGCGGGTTCAACCATTCCCTTTACTAACCTGAGCGGGGGAGCCAGTGCACAGACCTGGGATTTCGGCGATGGCAACGGAAGCACTGCGATTTCGCCCACGCACACCTATGCGCTACCCGGCACTTACACCGTCACCCTCACCTCTAGCAATCCCTTGAGCTGCAACTTCACGGATCAGGTGAGTCGGAACGTGATAATAGTGGATGCGGCTCCTTCACTTCAAGCCATGAACGATACACTCATCTGTGGCCCGGTGGATGGCTTCTTGCTGAGCGCAACATCCTTCGGAACCGCGAACAACTATACTTGGTCCACCAACGCGAACTTCACGGATGTACTGAACGCAAACCCGGCGGATAGTACCGCGTTCATCAGCCCTGCTGTTGGTGGCACCTACTTCGTTCGGGTTGGTTCTTCGCCCGCTTGCCGCACCACGGACAGCGTTACGGTGGCAGTCTCCTTGGCCAACCTATCGCTCACAGGCGACTCCCTTATCTGCACCAACGATACCGCACTGCTGATCCTGAACGGTGCCGACGCCGGTTCCACGATCATTTGGGAACCCAGTACCGAGATCCTAAGTGGCCAAGGAACAGCTGTTGCCACCGTCGCACCTGTCGAGACAACGGGATATGGCGTTTCCGTGACCAGTCCGGCTGGCTGTACTTGGGACGGCACCATCACAGTATCGGTCTCGCTGATCGATGGAAGTACGGTAACTACTTCGGTGGACCAGAGCATTGTTTCGCCCGGAACCGTGGTACAACTGACTGCTACGCCAAGCAGTGGCGTCACCTACAGCTGGTCACCATCCGTTGGAGTGAGCGACCCCACGATAGCCAACCCAACTGCTACCGTTGCACAGACAACCACCTACGTTGTTACCGTAAGCGACGGCATCTGCACCAAGAGCGATTCCGTGACGGTAACTGTGTACGACGCCATCTGCGGCGATCCGGACATCTTCGTACCCAACAGCTTCACTCCGAATGGCGATGGCGTGAACGACCTTCTCTTCGCACGCGGCCGCAACATCACCGAACTGGAGTTCATGGTATTCGACCGCTGGGGCGAGAAGGTCTTCGAGACGCGCGACCAGAGCGTTGGCTGGGATGGTGTGTTCCGTGGCGAATCAGTAGGCCCGGCCGTGTTCGTGTACCACCTGACGGTGGTTTGTACCGATGAGCAGCGCTACTTCACGAAGGGTAATGTGACGGTGATCCGATGAGGAAGGCGAATGGTCATTGGCGAATGGTGAATGGGGCAGCCTCATTGGCAGCGGTCCATTCACCTGTCACCATTCGCCATTCACCTTGGTTCCGTTATGCACTGATCCTCGCAGTCATTCTCAACACATCTTCCGGCTCCGCCCAAGACATCCACTTCTCCCAATTCTTCAACGCGCCGCTTGCCTTAGGGCCGGGTACCATCGGGCAGTTCGACGGTGATTACCGCGCGAACGGGATCTTCCGGCAGCAGTGGCGATCAGTCTCAGTGCCTTACCGGACGCTGGGTTTGGGTGGCGATGCGAAGGACTTCCTCGGTGTGCAAGGACTTGGTGTGGGCGCATGGCTTTTCAACGACCGCGCTGGAGATAGCCGCTTGAACCAATTCCACCTGAGCTTGGGTGTGAGCTGGACGCAACGTTTTGGCGAAGAGCGTGCGCACAGCATCACGGGAGGTGTGCAGGCCGGATTTACTTCGCTCACGCTGGACAGTCGCGCGCTTTCCTTCGACAACCAATACAACGGCTTCACCTACGACCCAAGCCTGCCTACCGGAGAACGCTTCGACCGCGATGGCCTGTTGCACCCTGATGTGAATGCTGGCCTCGTTTACCGCTACGCTCCCCGCAAGCGCGAACTGATCCAAGCCGGTGTGGGCGTCTTCAACCTTACCACACCGGCCATTGGTTTTCTGGGCGAACCCGGCGTTCCCTTGGACCGTCGTTCCACTTTCCACGTGCTCACGCAGTTCCCGATACACGAACGCTTCGACTTGCTCCCCATGGCGCAATACATGACGCAGGGGAAATTCCGCGAGTTGACCCTTGGTAGTAACCTGCGCTACATCCTCCTGGACCGCTATGCCTTGAACCGCGCCGTTCAATTCGGTTTGCATTGGCGCGCGGATGATGCAGGCTACCTCTACGCGGGTGTCGAATACGACGACTGGACCTTCGGCGTGAGCTACGACATCAACACCAGTGATCTGGTGCCCGCAAGCCGTAACCGCGGTGGGATCGAGTTCGCTGTGGTGCGCATCTTCAAACAACGTCCTGCAGTGCCGGTGCGCTTCAAGGCTTGCCCTGACCAGATATGATCCAGCGCGATGACATAGCCGCAGGACCTATCCTGCTTTGCGGGGCTTCGCATATAGCGCAGATGTCAATTCGTATGATAGGGAAATTCATCTCGGTCTTTACTGGGGTGGCCTTCACCTTCTTAGCGACTACAGATATACACGCCCAATCCCTTGAGCAGTGGACCGCCTTGGGCGATGCTTCCATGGAGCGTGGTGAGTACTACGGTGCTTCGCGTTTTTACGCGGGCGCATTGACCATGGATGGGGGGCGCATGAGCCTGCAATGGAAACAGGCCGAAGCATGCAGGCTGAGCAACCAGTACGACAAGGCTGCGGAGCTCTACCAGCGGGTGCATGGCAAGGATGCTGGGCGCACCTATCCGGATGCGTTGCGCTGGTTGGGCGAGATGCAACTCTGCAACGGCAGCTACGACGAGGCCGAACAAACGTGGACCAGGGTGCTGCAAAAAGAGAAGGACAAGAACTCCGTAACAGCGCAAAGAGCTCGCAATGCCGTTGCAGGATGCGGCATTGCACGCGAAGCCATGGCTACGCCGCGGGACATTGTCGTTGAGCACTTACCGCAACCCGTGAACACCTACGACAGCGAATTCGGTGCGCGTGTGGGTCCGGATTCCGCATTGTACTTCAGTAGCCTTCGTGGGGAGTTGAACAAGGATGGTGAAGTGGTGGATACCGTGACCTACCGCACTGTGTTATTGCGTAGCACTTCCACCGCCACAGCTTGGACCGAGCCTACCGAACTTCCAGATGCATTCAACAGCATCGGCGAAAACGGTAACGCCACGTGGACCTTGGATGGAAAGCTCATGCTCTTCACACGCTGCGAGAAAGGCTTGCCATGTCGGATCTACACTGCGCCGATCGATGGCGGTTCCGCGGCAACTCCCCTACCAGGACTTGGAGAGGATCTCGTTTCCACCCAGGCTATGATCGTCAAGTGGGAAGACCGCGAAATGCTACTCTTCGTAAGCGACCGACCCGGTGGGCAGGGTGGCATGGACATCTGGCAGGCACGCTTGGAGAATGGTGCCGCGGTGGAAGTGTACCCTGTGGGAGGCGCTGTGAACACACCCGGCAACGAGCGCAGCCCCTGGTATGATGCCGCAAGTGCCACGCTCTGGTTCAGTTCCGATTTCCACCCCGGCATGGGTGGCTACGACATCTTCACCAGTGCATTCTCGAACGACGTATTCCAGACACCCGTACATGCCGGCGTTCCGCTGAACAGCCCGGCCAACGACCTCTACCCCACGTTCTATCCCGCACGGAACGAGGGCTGGCTCACCAGCAACCGGATCGGCTCCTTCGCGGCCAAGGGCGAGACCTGCTGCAACGACCTCTACCGTTTCCAGCTTCCTGCGGATGAAGTGATCGTGGCCAAGGAGGAGGAGCCACCTGCTGATGCGCGAACAAGCGTCCAGGCATCGGTGCAACGCGTGGAGGAACTACGTCAGCGGCTGCCGTTGAAGCTCTACTTCCACAACGATGATCCTGAACCGCGCTCTTGGAGCACCACCACCGAACAGGATTATGCGACCGCCTATCGCCGCTACCGGGACCTCATCCCTGAATACGATCGCGAAGGCGATGTGGAAGCGCTGCGCAGCTTCTTCCGTGATGATGTGGATCGCGGTTACTTGGAGCTCGCCGAATTGGTGATCGCCATACGTGAAGTCCTGGAGGCTGGCGTACCAGTGGTTCTCGATGTGCGCGGCCATGCCAGTCCTTTGGCGGCCAACGATTACAACATCAACCTCAGCACAAGGCGGATCGAAAGCCTGCGCAACCACCTGCGGATGGCGAGCAACGGAGCACTTCGCCCCTATCTGGATGGAACGGCCGAGAACAAGGCGAGCATCAGCATCAACGTCCTCCCCTTCGGCGAAGAGCAGGCCCCGCCAGGGATAGGTGATGATGTGCGTGACCTGGAACGCAGTGTCTATGCCGTGGATGCAGCTCGGGAACGACGCATCAGTATAGAGTCGGTGCGCATGATGATGCCCGACCAAGGACCTTCCGTGGAGTTCCAGAAACAGGAGGTGGGGCGTTTGAAGCAGGATGAAGAACGCGCATTCACCTTCATGATCCGCAACCAAGGCACACGCGCCATGCGCTTGTTGAGCAGCAAAGCCGATTGCGGCTGCACAGCGGCCGATGTACCAGAAGGAGATATCGCACCGGGCCAAAGTGTGCCGGTTGTGGTGAACTTCAACGGCCGGGCGCCGGAAGGGGCCCTGGACCGCACAGTGACCATCCAGACGAACGGGATACCGGAACGGATCGAATTGACCATTGAAGGGGAGATGGTCCCGTGATGATCGCTTAAGCTTGCAGCATGGAACTCCTTCTGCTCTCCAACTCCACACTTCCCGGCGAACCCTTCTTCCAATGGCCTCGCCCCTATGTTGCCAGTTTCCTGGAAGGCAGGAAGCGCATCGCCTTCGTGCCTTTCGCAGCGGTTGATGAACAGCAGGATGCTTACGTGGACAAGGTGCGGTCGGTATTTGCTGAAATGGGCGTGGAACTCATAAGCCTGCACAACGAAAAAGACCCCGTTCAAGCTCTTGCCAATGTGGATGCCGTGGCTGTTGGCGGGGGTAACTCCTTCCTTCTTACACGTGCCCTGTATCGCACCGGGCTCATGCGTGCCATTGGCGACCGTGTAAAGAAAGGCCTGCCCTACCTGGGTTGGAGCGCCGGGGCCAACGTTGCCTGCCCCACCATCATGACCACGAACGATATGCCCATCGTGGAACCGCCAAGCCTGCGGGCAATGCACTTGGTGCCTTTCCAGATCAACCCACACTTCACCGAGGATACAATACCCGGACATGGTGGTGAAAGTCGCGAACAGCGCATCGCCGAATTCCTTGCGGCCAACCCGGAAATGCCTGTGGTGGGGTTGCGCGAAGGATCCCTGTTGCACGTGAAGGACAACCGGGTATCGTTGAGCGGCAAGCCGATGAAGCTGTTCCGGCATGGAAAAGAACCTATTGTTGTTGCGCCCGGCAAGGAGTTCCGCCGCGACCTGAGCGACCTCTGAGGAGCGCTTTCCCGCCAGCTACCTTCGCGCTCGGAATGCGTGCCCCATGTCACGCGAACAAGGCATGAACCTGAAGGACTTCGACTTTAATTCCCTGTTGGATAAGCTGGGATTCAACGCTTTGTTGCTGCTGAAGATCGTTGTGATCCTCGCAGGGGCATTCGTTCTCGAGCGGATCCTCTTCGTCATGATCCGGCGCAACTATGAGCGTGGTGACAAAGGCCGCGAGGATGCAACGCGCTATCGCTTCCTGAAGAACGCCCTGCGATTCATCGTTGGTCTGATCGCGATCGGCCTGGTGATCTATGTGATCCCCTCGCTGAAGCACTTCGCGGTAACGCTGCTGGCTGGTGCTGGTATTTTGGTGGCCATCCTCGGCCTGGCCACACAGCGCGCCTTCAGCAACATCATCAGCGGCATCTTCATAGTCTCCTTCAAACCATTCCGCGTTGGTGACATGGTGGAGATCAGTCTGGACCACAAGGGTGTTGTTGAGGACATCACGCTGCGCCATACCGTGATCCGGAATTGGGAGAACCGTCGGGTGATCATCCCGAATGCGGTGATCAGCGATGCCACCATCATCAACAGCACCATTGAGGATGAAGCCACATGCCAATGGGTGGAGTTCGGTATCAGCTACGAGAGCGACCTGGACAAGGCGATGGACATCATGCAGCAGGAATCGGAGTTGCACCCCAACTGCATCGACCGGCGCACCGCAGAGGAATTGGACAAGGGCTTCCCGAAGGTTTCCGTGCGTTTGGTGAAGATCGCCGACAGCAGTTTGATCCTGCGCGCCTACGTGTGGGCAGCCGATCCGGTCCTTGCCCGTGTGATGCAATTCGAGTTGAACCGCTCCATCAAGCTGCGCTTCGATCGCGAGGGCATCGAGATCCCCTATCCGCACCGGACGATCACCTTCAAAGGTGCTAACGTGCCGAAGGAACTCATGACGATCTCCACCGAACGCCCAACTTCCGAAGGCCATGAAGAAGGTATCTAAGCGCTCCGGCAAACTCGGTCTTCCGCCGGGATCACTGGTGCATGTGGGCAAGGACGAGGGCGACAAGGCGTCAATGCAGCTATTCGAGTATGATGCTGCGCGCTTTTCGGAGCGTGAATTCGCATCCATCAACGAACTGAGCGCCGCACCGGACGAAGGCACAATGCATTGGCTCAACATCGATGGTCTGCACGATGATACCGTGATGCAGGCAGCCGCCGAACGATTCGACCTGCACACATTGGTACTGGAGGACATCTTGAACACCGACCACCGGCCGAAGCTGGAGGAATACCAGGACAGTCTTTTCGTGGTGGCAAAGATGCTGAAGGCCGACGCGAAGAGCGCGCAACTCCACGTGGAACAGATCAGCTTCATACTTCGGAAAGGGCTGCTGATATCCTTTCAGGAACGGCATGGCGATGTGCTCGACCCAGTTCGGGAACGTCTTCGGCAAGGCTTGGGCAGGGTGCGCAAGAGCGGAACGGACTACCTGCTCTATGCCCTGCTCGACGTGATCGTGGACCACTACTTCGTGGTGCTCGAGGAGTTCGGCAACCGCATCGAGGAACTCGAGAACAAGGTGATCGCACGCCCTGGGAACGAGGACCTGCGCGCCATCCAACGCTTGCGTGGGCAGCTCATCTCCGTTACCAAGTATGTAACTCCGATGCGCGAGCTCAGTGGTCGCCTCAATACCATTCAAAGTCCACTCATAGACAAGAGCACGCGACGCTACCTGAACGACCTGCAG
>JBBEDG010000051.1:0-7533 GCA_040881405.1 Flavobacteriales bacterium
GGTGCTGTTCGTCCTTGCGAACGCTCTCTGCGGGGTGGAATCCCACGCACAAGGACGTGATCCCAACCTGATCCGTACGGTGGTGATCGATGCGGGTCACGGAGGAAAAGACCCGGGCGCCATCGGCACAGGGCGTTACAAGGCAGCGGAGAAGGACATCGCGCTTAGCGTTTCGCTCCTTGCGGGCAAGTACATCAAAGAGGCCTTCCCGGAGGTGAACGTGGTGTACACCCGCAGCGACGACCGCTTCGTGGAGCTCATGGAGCGCAGCCAGATCGCCAACCGCGCCAAGGCCGATCTTTTCATCAGCATCCACTGCAACAGCAACGCCAACTCGGGTCCCCAGGGTTCCGAGACCTTCGTGATGGGCCTGCACAAGACCGAGGCGAACATGAAGGTGGCCATGAAGGAGAACGCCTCCATCCTGCTGGAGGAGGGGCATGAACTCAAGTACGATGGCTTCGACCCCAAGGACCCCGAGAGCATCATCGCGCTCAGCATCCGCCAGAACGTGCACCTGGACCACAGCCTGCTCTTCAGTTCCCTGGTGCAAAAGCAGTTCAGGGAGCGCGTAGGCCGCCCGGACCGTGGTGTGAAGCAGGCCGGCTTCCTGGTCATCAGCTACACCACCATGCCCGCGGTGCTGGTAGAACTGGGCTTCCTCTCCAACCCCGCCGAAGAGGATTTCCTGCAAAGCGCCAAGGGGCAGGACTACATGTCCAGCGCCATCTACCGGGCTTTCAAGGATTACAAGACCATGCGCGAAGGCGGCGCTTCCGCCCCTGCTGTGGTGCAGGCGCCGGCGGTGGTGGAGACCGTTCCTGAACCCTCCCCGGTCATCACCGCCGAAGGGGTCCGTTTCAAGGTCCAGGTCACCACCAGCAGCAAACGGATCGATACCAAAAGCCCCGATCTGAAGGGGCTCGATGGTGTTGAGGAGCACAAGGGGGCTGGCCTGTTCCGCTATACCGTGGGCAACGAAGCCACCTTGGATGCCGCCCGCTCGGTGCAACAACGCTGCCGCGACCTTGGTTTCGATGGGGCGTTCATCGTGGCCTTCAAGGGTTCCGAGCGGATCGATCTGCAGGAAGCTGTTAAATTAGCCCAGGGTCATTGACCCCATCTTTGTTCCATGAAGTTGAAGCGCGAGTATTCGATTGCCTTGTTGGTGTTGCTAGGGACCGGGTTCCTCATTTTCGGCGTCAAGTACCTTCAAGGTCTGGACATCTTCAAGAAGCGTTACGTATTCCACGCCGTTTACAGCAACGCAAGGGGGATGGTGGAAGCCAATGCCCTGCTCTACAACGGCTACAAGGTGGGACAGGTGGTTGGTGTGGACCTGATGCCCGATGGCAGTGGTCGTATCGTGCTGTCCTACCAGGTGGACGAGCGGAACCTGCTTATCCCGAAGGACTCCAAGATCACCTTGGGCGGCGACCTCTTCGGCAAATGGGCCGATCTGAAAATGGGCACCTCGGCCGTGAACGCAGTGGCTGGCGACACCTTGTTCGGCGATGCCGAGTTGAGCCTCACCGAAAGTTTCTCGGCCAGCATCGATCCCTTGAAGCAGAAGGCCGAAGGCATGCTGGCCAGCGTTGATTCCGTACTTACCAGCCTGCAGCTCATCCTCAACGATTCGGCACGCCGCGACATCGATGCCAGCTTCGCAAGCATACGGGGTACCTTGGAGACCCTCAACATGAGCGCACGGCGGATCGATGGCATGATCGCCGACGAACGCGCCACCATCAACGCTGTGCTCACCAACATCCGCGAGATCACAGGCAACCTGGTGCAGTACAACGGCGAGATCGCCAGCATCCTCACCAACCTCGATTCCGTGACCACCACCCTGGCTTCCGGCGATGTGAAGCGTATGTTGGAGGACCTCAGCGCCAGCAGCGCGCAGCTCAAGTCGCTGATGACGAAGATCGAGGCAGGGGAGGGCACATTGGGTAACCTGGTGAACAACGATTCCCTGTACAACAACCTGGAAAGTGCCAGTCGCGAGTTGGACCTGCTGATGGAGGACCTGCGCTTGAATCCGAACAGATATGTGCAGTTGTCGTTATTCGGTAAGAAGGACCGCTTACCCAAGCTGAGCGACAGCGATGTGGACCGGATCAAGCGCTCCTTGGAGGAGGATAAACAGATGAAATGAGCTTGGAGAGCATCGTCTTCCTGGTGGTGGCCGCTGGAGCCATCGCGTTCTTCACCCGCAACGTACGACGGGTCGTTCGGAACATCGGCCTCGGCCGCGATGAGGATAGGAGCGACCGCGCCTCCGAACGTTTCGGCGTTATGGCCCGCGTGGCATTGGGCCAGAGCAAGATGGTGGTGCGTCCGGTTGCCGGGTTCATGCACATACTCATCTACGTGGGCTTCGTCATCATCAACATCGAAGTGCTGGAGATCATCATCGATGGTGTCTTCGGTACCCACCGCATCGGGTCCTTCATGGGCCCGCTGTACGATGTGCTCATCGGCAGCTTCGAGATACTGGCGGTGGGAGTATTGCTGGCCTGCGTGGTGTTCATCGCGCGTCGCGCCATTCTCCAGTTGCCGCGTTTCCACAAGCCCGAAATGAAAGGCTGGCCCGCACGCGATGCCATGATCATCCTGGTGGTGGAGATCCTCCTGATGGGCGCTTTCCTGGGCATGAACGCGGCCGACCAGGTTGCGGCACAGCGCGGCGTGGACCATTACACCACCGCGGGTGCCTATCCGGTAAGCCAAGCCCTGCAAGGCTTGTTCGCGGGCATGTCCGATACGGCCGTGGTGGGCTGGGAGCGGGGCTTTTGGTGGTTCCACATCGTGGGCATCCTGGCCTTCCTCAACTACCTGCCCTACAGCAAGCACTTCCACATCATCCTGGCCTTCCCCACCACCTACTTCAGCAAGCTTGAACCCAAGACGCAGATCGCCAACATGGAACGTGTGAGCGGCGAGGTGATGAGCATGATGGATCCCTCCGTGGCTCCGCCCGAACCGGCACCACCGCGCACCGTGGCAGGCATCGAGGTGCCCGAGCGCTTCGGGGCCAAGGACGTGTTCGACCTGGGTTGGAAGAGCCTGCTGGACGCCTACAGCTGCACCGAGTGCGGCCGCTGCACCGCAGAGTGCCCGGCCAACATCACCGGCAAGCTGTTGAGCCCGCGCAAGATCATGATGGACACCCGCGACCGTTTGGAGGAAGTAGGGGCCAACATCGATGCCAACGGCGGTACCTTCAAGGACGATGGCAAAAGCCTGCACAGCTACATCAGCGACGAGGAACTCTGGGCCTGCACCACCTGCAACGCCTGCACCCAGGCCTGCCCGGTGAACATCGATCCGGTCAGCATCATCATGGAAATGCGCCGCTACAAGGTGATGGAGGAAAGCAAGAGCCGCCCCGCCCTCACCGGCATGTTCAACAACGTGGAGAACAACGGCGCACCCTGGGCCTATGGCCCCGACAAACGCATGGACTGGACGAACTCGTGATCAGTTGTCGGAAGTCGGTTGTCAGGGGCGAAGTGCATAGGAATGCCGATCTGCAACCGGAGGAGCAAGTGCAATGAACAAAGGGATGGAAGGAGCAGCGTTGCGATCGTTCACTGAACTGAATGCCTGGCAGAAGGCTCGCCAGGTGAGGAAGGCGGTTTCTGCGCTGGTGAAGACATGGCCAAGTGAGGAAAAGTTCCGGCTGACGGACCAGATCATTCGTTCCAGCCGTGGCCCTTCATCCCACATCGCGGAAGGATTCGGAAGTTTCTACGAGAAGGAGAACAGGCGCTATTGCAGGATCGCCAGGGGCTCCCTGTATGAAACCATGGATCATCTGTGTACTGCTTACGACGAAGGTTATCTGGAGAAGTCCGCGCTAAAGGAACATTGGGCACTGGTGGATGAAGCCATCCGCGTCTTGAACGGTTATCTGCGCTATCTACAGAAGTTCGTCCCCAATGACCGTGTTTCCGAACCGGAGGCGCACTATGGTGAGGAGTTCCCCATATTCGTTGATCCACCAGCAGATCTTTTGGACGACGATGTCCCATCCCCAAAGTCCGACAACTGATCTCTGACAACTGACACCTGACGCATGGAACAACCCCACGTCCCCACAATGGCCGAATTCGCCGCAAGCGGCGAAGTGCCCGAAGTGCTCTTTTGGGTAGGCTGCGCAGGCAGCTTCGACGATCGTGCGCGCAAGATCACCAAGGCCTTTGTACGCATCCTCAATGCGGCCAAGGTGAAGTATGCCGTGCTGGGCCAGGAGGAAAGCTGCACCGGCGATCCCGCGCGGCGAGCTGGCAACGAGTTCCTGTTCCAGATGCAGGCCCTGCAGAACGTGACCGTGCTGAACGGTTACGGTGTGAAGAGCATCGTTACCGCCTGCCCGCACTGCTTCAACACGCTGAAGAACGAGTACCCAGCGCTTGGTGGTAGCTACGAAGTGCTGCACCACACCCAGTTCATCAACACCTTGTTGAAGGAGGGCCGCATCAAAGTGGAAGGCGGCAACTTCAAGGGCAAGCGCATCACCTTCCACGACCCCTGCTACCTGGGCCGTGGCAACAATGAGTACGAAGCGCCACGCGAAGTGCTCCTGAAGCTGGATGCCGCCTTGGTGGAAATGAAGCGCAGTAAACAGACCGGTCTGTGCTGCGGTGCTGGTGGAGCCCAGATGTTCAAGGAGGCCGAACCCGGCAAGAAGGAAGTGAACATCGAACGCAGCGAGGAAGCATTGGGCGAGAAGCCCGATGTGATCGCGGCAGGCTGCCCCTTCTGCAACACCATGCTCACCGATGGTGTGAAGCATTTCAACAAGGAAGGTGAAGTGAAAGTGAAGGATGTGGCCGAACTGATCGCCGAGGCAGCCGATCTGTAATAAGCAACGTCTTGTCCTTGTACACGTAGGAACGACCATGGAGACCACAGCACCCACTACCGCGACCAACAAGTGCATCGTTGACATGCCCGCCCATGCCCGGGTCTGGGTGTACAAGACCCCCCGCGATCTGGGTCAGGCCGAACAGAAGCTCGTGCGTGAGCGCGGCGCGGCTTTCACCGCAGGCTGGGCAGCACACGGCGCCCCGCTGGATGCCTGTGTGGATGTATTGCACGACCGTTTCGTTGTCATCGCCGTGGATGAGCAGCAGGCCGCAGCAAGCGGGTGCAGCATCGACAAGAGCGTGGGCTTCGTCAAGAACCTGGAGCACGACCTGAACCTCATGCTCACCGACCGCATGTTCGTGGTCTACGAGCCAGCCTTGCCGGCAGGCGGGCATGAGGGACGTTTACGCAGCGTACGCTTGCAAGAGCTTCCGGTACTGCTGAAGGAGGGCAGCATAACGCCCGACACCATCGTGTACGATGACCTCGTAAGCACCGTGGCCGAATTGCGCGAACGTTTCCGGGTGCCCCTTCGCGCCACGTGGATGGAGCGTTATCTCTGAGCGCAGGAGCGATCGTATCACCCCAGTCCCGTAGGGACGGCATATGGGTAGTAGTAGAACCCGTATGGGACGACATATGGGTAGATATCGTCAGGCCCGCACCACCCAGTCCCGTAGGGACAACATGTGGGTAGAACCACACGCAGGCACACGCCACCAAAGTCCCGTAGGGACGACATCTGGGTAGCACGCCGTTGTATCCATGGTTGCCAGTCCCGTATGGGACGACATATGGGTAGCATTCGTTGGAGCGCCGCGCATTCCCTTCCCATATGGGACGACCTGTGCGTTCCGCTATTCCTGCCGCGCGAATATCCCCGCCTTATCCACCGGCCGTTCGTCGATGCGCCAATCGGCGCCCTTCATCCGCAGTTCTTACGGCGGGATCTTGTTCATCGGGTACAACACCGCATCGGGTCGTTCCATGAAGGTCACGGTGCTCACCTGTCCATCGGACAATCCTACTGAGATGCGGCTGCAGTCCGCACGGTTCATGCCCATCAGCTCCTGTACGCCGTCCTTGGTCTCCCGCGCGAAATACACCGTGCGCGCATTCCCTTCCGTCAAGATCCGCTTCAGTGCGCCATCCGCGAAGTAGCCCACCATGGTATTGCCCGTTACCTGATCGAAGTTGGTGCTGTCGGCCTGCGACATCAGGAAGGCATCGCGCATCACATGCAGCAGGTGAGGCGCCCCGTTGCGCATGGTGATGCGGATATGATCACCGGTTATCTGGTCGTTGCTGCTCCACAACGCCGGTCGGTGGAACATGTGCAGCAGACTGTCCGCATCGCTGTACACCAAAGTGTCGCATACACCCTGCATATCGCTCTTGAAGAAGCGCACATTGCGTCGCGCCAGGATCTGGCGGTGTGTGGTGGTGGTGCCACTACTATCGATGCGCACATCGGGTCGGGTGAAGAGTGTATCCCCATGCAGGAAGAGCGAGTCGCCGTCCATCAGCATCACCAGTTCCGCCATGCCTGTGATCATGGAACGCTCGGTGCGGTCGTTGTAACTGCCGTGTCGGCCACGCACCACCAGTTCACCGCTGGTGTCGGTCATGCTCACGTTGCCCCATGCACGTCCCAGTCCGGTAAGACGGTCGTAGTAGAGCGTATCGCCCTCCAGCAGGCGCCCTTGCGAGAGGATGCTGGAACGCCGGGTGAAACGGGCCTTCTCCAGGCGGGTATCGTAGGTGCCGCGGCGGGTGTTCAGCTCGCTGCTGTCGGCCAGTTGCCGGATGCTTGTGGGGCCGTAGAAGGACGAGATGCCTGTGGCCGTTGCGTAGTGCATGGTATCCGTTGCGATGATGCGCTCCGGATGTTCTATCCTCACATTCCGGCTGAAGATGAAGGTGCGTGTTTCCGAGTAGTAGGTGCCCTTTCGGCTGGTCAGCACGTTCTCGTCGGTACAGCTTTCTATGCGACCCCCATCGGTGTACACGCCGGTCTTGTTGCGCAGATCATAGTCCATCGAAGGCGCCGTGAGTTCGATGTCCGGATTCCGCAGCATCACGTTGCCCTCCAGCCTGGCTGTGCGTTCGTTGCCCAAGTAGCGCAGGCGTTGCCCGGTCATTTCCAGCGAATCACCCTGCTGGATGCGCACGTTGCCGAAGGCATCCACGCGCTGGTCCGAATAGAGGTACGCGCTGTCGCAGAACATCAGCGCATCGGCATGCTTGAAGCGCACATTGCCTCGCAGGCGCTGGGCACCCGGTGCTATGCGCTCATCGAAGGACCATTCGTCGGCGTTCAAGATCTCCACCCGCGCTCCACCCTTTTGCGGGGCGCTCTGCGCGGCCACAACGCTGCACAGCAGCAGAATAGGTAGGAGGAGGGTGGCACGCAGGAACATGGCGGTGCACCGGGACAAAGGGCGTACCATAACGCGCCTTCAATTCATGGATATGCCGGGCAGCTTGCGCATTTGCCGGTAGTGCTTGCTCAGGTGCTCCAGCAGGCGGCGCATGTGGCCTTCCGCTTCGGTGGTGGCCGCACTGATCTCCTGCTGCCGTGCGCGCAGGAGCATTAGGCCGTTGATCGCGGTGAAACTGGTTGCCCGTCGGCCCTCGATGATGCCGGCGGAGATC
>JBBEDG010000052.1:0-7523 GCA_040881405.1 Flavobacteriales bacterium
CGCCCTCTACCGCACGGTGTATCAGGATTTTCCGGAAGCGATCACGCTGTACCATGGCGGGGAGCATCCCTACCACCGTGTTGCGGACATCAATTTCTACCGGCGTGCGGGCTTGCGTGTGGCGGAGTGGCCCGGTGCGGAGCAGGTTGAAGGCGCGCCTTACCTCTTCGTGGGGCGAGCGGGCCTGCCCGAAGGCGTGAGCGAGGCGCAAGCTACCGTGGTGTATACCTCGTTCCCGCGGTGGGTAACGAGTTTCAACGTTGGCGGTTGGGTGGAACGGACCAATAAGTGGACGGTTTGGGAGGTGCGGGGGCGGTGAATTGTTTCCGCGGGGATACGCCGTGGCGTTTTTGGACGGTTAGCGTTTATGTATCAGGCCTACAGCCCTCTTCGAATACCCTTGCATACCTTACCCATGGCTTTGCCATGCTCCGATATGTATCGGAGTGATATATGACGGGCCTTCAGCCCTTTTCTCCCTTCGCACGCTCCCAGTACACATCCATTTCGGCCAGGCTCATTTCGCCGAAGCGTTTGCCGTCCTTGCGCGATTCGCGTTCGAGGAACTGGAAGCGTTGGATGAACTTGCGGTTGGTGCGCTCCAAGGCCTCATCGGGATCCACGCCGATGAAACGTGCGTAGTTCACCACACTGAAGAGTACATCGCCCACCTCCTCGGCCTGTTTGTCGGAGCCGGCGTCCACCTCGGCCTTCAGCTCGCGCAGTTCCTCGTTCACTTTCTCCCACACCTGGTCGCGGTGGTCCCAGTCGAAGCCCACACCGCGTGCCTTGTCCTGTATGCGGATGGCTTTCACCATGCTGGGTAGTCCGCGGGGCACGCCTTCCAGGACGCTGGGGTACGCTTGTGCGCCGTCAGATCGACCCAGTGGCTCCGACGCATGTCGGAGGACGCTACGCGCCTTCTCTTCCAGCTTGATGCGTTCCCAATTGGCCTTCACCTCCTCCTCGTCCTTCACCTTCACATCGCCATAGATGTGCGGGTGGCGGTGGATCAGTTTTTCGCAGATGCCGTTG
Organism: Flavobacteriales bacterium; assembly: GCA_040881405.1. Taxonomy (GTDB): domain Bacteria; phylum Bacteroidota; class Bacteroidia; order Flavobacteriales_F; family PHOS-HE28; genus PHOS-HE28. The sequence continues at coordinate 1,036 of JBBEDG010000052.1, forward strand.
AGCACATCGGTGATGTCGAAGGCCCCTTGCTCGGCGCCGATCTTGGCGTAGAACACCATGTGCAGCAGTAGGTCGCCGAGTTCCTTGCGCACTTCGTCCAGGTCGTTCCGCAGGATGGCATCGCCCAATTCGTAGGTCTCCTCGATGGTGAGCGGGCGCAGTGTTTCCATGGTCTGTTTGCGGTCCCAAGGGCATTGCTCGCGCAGTTCGTCCATGATGGTCAGCAGGCGGAGGAAGGCTGTGGCACGGGGATCCATAGGAGCGGGGTTCTGGAATGAGCGGCAAAGGTGGCGATGGCGGCAGGAATGAGCGACCGCCCCGGCCGCCCCGTGCTAAAGGCCTGAACAACAAGCGGTTCATATCGAGATCGGCGACCGCTTCCCCATTGCCCAAAAGATCTACTTTTGCGCCTCGCTGAACGGACCTGGTAAGCAGGTCGCACGCACGAAAGCATGAGCAAGAAGGAAAACCTCGAAGGACAGGACGTTAACTTGGGAGAAGTCTACTCCCGCTCCGAACTGTTCCTGGACAAGCACAAGCAGTCCATTGTAATTGGTGTTGTTGGACTGTTGGTGGTGGTGGGCGGACTGCTCGGCTACCGCAAGTTCATCGTGGAGCCGAACAACCGCGAGGCCGCCGAGCTGATGTGGAAGGCGGAGTACTACTTCGAGATCGATTCTCTGGATCGCGCCTTGAACGGCGACGACCAGTGGCCCGGCTTCTACGCCATTGCTGGCGACTACGGCAGCACGGCCAGTGGCGAATTGGCCCACTTCTACATCGGTTCGATCCTGATGCAGCAGGGCGACTACCAGGGTGCCATCGACAATTACGAAAAGGCCAAGGTGGGCGATGACGTGTTGCGCACCATGGCGATCGGCAACACCGGCGATGCCTTGGTGGAACTTGGCCGTACCGACGAAGCTGTGAAGCAATTCGAGAAGGCCGCTGGCATGCTGACCAACGACTTCACCACGCCGCTTTTCCTAATGAAGGCTGGTATCATCCACCAACAGAACGCCAATTGGAGCGCGGCGGCGAAGGCCTTCAAGCGCATTGCCAAGGAATTCCCCACCAGCGCCGAGGCGAACCAGGCCCGCAAGTACGCCGGTCACGCCGAAGCAATGGGCGGATAGTCCACCGGAGCGACCATGGCCACGGCCGAACACCACCTTTCCAACTACGACCCGACCAGCGTCCCCAGTGGCGCTGGTCGTCGTTTTGCCCTGGTCGTTAGCGAGTGGAACCGGGAGATCACCGACGCCCTGCGAACAGGTGCTCGGGAGACCCTGCTGAAGCACGGCGTGGCCGAAAGCGACATCGTCGAAGTGTGGGTGCCGGGCAGTTTCGAACTGGCAGCGGGCGCGCAGTTCTTGCTGGAACGTGGGGGCCTGCACGGCGTGATCTGCTTGGGCAGTGTGGTGCGCGGCGAAACCCCGCACTTCGAGTTCGTGTGCCACGGCACCACCCAAGGCATCATGGACGTGGGCCTGAAGTTCAGCGTGCCGGTGATCTTCGGCGTACTGACCGACGACACCATGCAACAGGCCCAGGACCGCAGCGGCGGCAAGCACGGCAACAAGGGTGTTGATTGTGCGGTTGCCGCGCTGAAGATGGCGGCTTTGAAGGCGGGTGGGTGAGGAGTTCCCTTCCAGCAACTATCTTTCTCGGCATGATGCGCTTGGCCTTTATTCTGCTCATGTGCGTTGCAGTGCGTGCCACGTTCGCCCAAGCACCACCCACTGCAGCACCTTTCCTACGGTTCTCTGATGCACGCGAAGAGCAGAGCTACAACAACTTGGTGGGATCACCGGTGATCAGCGATGTGGTGACCCTCCTCACGCTCACAGATATCGACCGCAAGCATTCCTCCGTGGAGGCGGTCACTGATCGACTCGAGCAATTCGTGTACGACCATCGCAAATTGAAGGCACACTCGCTCACCGAAAAGCAGTTACGCCAACTCTTCAATGAAGTGCAATCCGCCTTTTTGGTGAGGTATGATGCGCGCGCGCTCTTTGCGGATCTGTTCACCAACGGCGATTTCAATTGCGTCACCGCCTCCGCACTCTTCGCGCTCATTCTGAACGAGCTGGCCATACCCTACACGGTACACCTCACTCCAGACCACATGTACCTGGCCACATTGGTGCAAGGAAGCCCTGCAGTGATCGAGACCACGGATCCCGTGCGCGGAGTGTTCATCATCACCCCACGGACACGGAAGAAGTATGTGGATGAGTTGCTGCGTGCGAAGCGTATTTCAAAAGGACAGCTCGACTCCTTAGGAATGGATGGCGCATTGGCCACCCTTACGAGCAACGATACGGTCATCGACCTGCGTGCAACCGTGGGTACGCACTACCACAATTCAGGTGTTTTCATCTCGGACCAGGACCTACCAAAAGGCATTGGTCAGCTCGCAAAAGCGTATGGACTTCATCCTTCGGAACATACCAAGGATCTATTGCAAATGGCTCTTCTCAAGAGGGTTGGAGGTTTGTCGTACGATAGCATCGAGGATGTACAGTTCCTTTTGGACACGTACTCGTTCATCAACCTACCTACCATGGAACGACTGATACCTGGCGATCACGCTAGGTTGCTGGACAAGTTCCTTATCCAACGCAGCGATACGGGGTTCACCAACGCGATGTTGACCGCATTCCTGGGCACACTACGCACCGAAGAGGCGCGGGACCGCATCCGTTTCCAGCACCACGCCGAAATGGGCCGTTACTTGGCTTTGAAGAACCAATGGGATATGGCTCTGGAGCATCTGCTCATCGCCAATTCTTTGGAACCGGAGCACGCACAAGTGGGGTCCTTGGTCATCGAAGCACTCGTGAACCGACTGGAGCGGCTGCCAGACCGATCCAGCTATATCCAGCACCTGGACGATCTGGTGGCCCAGCATCCGCAACTCCGCGAAACCTCCGGCATGCTGCGCTGTTACCAAGTGGTGCATCTCATCGCAGCGGAGGACCACTTCAACATCGATGAGCGGCGCAAGGCCGAGGAGTTCCTCAAACGATTCGAGGAGTTGTATAAAGAGCTTGAAGACCTGCCCGTGGATGGTGTGGCCAGGGCTTACATAGCAGGCTGGCGCTCTTGGACACGAGCGCGGGATAGCGAAAAGGCACGGAGCTACATCACACGTGGTTTGGGGATCGCCCCTTTCAATGAGGACCTTCGCAGAGCCAGTCGTTACAACACTTATTGACGACCACGAAGAGCGCTCTTTTTGAAAAGTCTCCACCTTGTGAGCGATCTTTACCCCATGCGCATCCTAACGACGATACTCGCGACCGCTCTGCTGACGGCCACCTGCTACGCCCAGGATTCCCGCATGGGTCCGCGCTTCGGCGTAGGCCTGGCCACACAAAGCGTTGGGGGCCTGTTCCAGAACACCAGCAACCTGATGCCCGGCCCCTTGTTGGGTTGGCACTTCGATCTGCCAATCCACAAGCAGGTTAGCATCATGCCCGAGTTCCTGTGGATGACCAAGGGCTTCAGCTTCCGCAACCCGGCCCTTGCCACCCGCACACGCAGCACCTTTCGCTACCTGGAAATGCCGGTGCTGGTGAAGATCCACATGGACAAGAACAAGGCGGACGGGCTGTACCTGCTCGCCGGTCCCACGGTGGGCTACTTCCTCACCGGTAGTTTCAAGCAATGGGTGGATGGCGAGATCCAGTTCGACGGCAAGTACACCCTCCCCCCCAATGGCCAGCGCCTGCAATTCAGCGGTCTGGTGGGCATGGGCATCGAGGGCGAGAAATGGGCTTTCGACGTGCGCGCCCAGACCAGTGTGACGCCTTTCGAGCGCTTCACGCGCATACAGAACGTGGTGTACGCGCTCACCTTCGCCTACCGCTTGCCAACGAGCAAGAAGTGATCGTATAACGCAGGACCTCAGCCTTCCTCGTGCTGCAAGGCATCCATAGGAACACCGGGCCGTGATCTGCCCACCATGCTCCAGTAGCGCTGGTGCATCTTTCGCGCCAAGGCTAGCAGATCGCTGTGCGCGATGCGCTCGGTGTGCAATTGGATCGCTCGCCGCTCCTCGAACACACGACCTTCATCGTCCACGGTGTATACCCCAGCGTAGGGCGGAATGCGCAGCGCCGGCCGTGCACGGTACATGGCACAGGGCATGGCGAAACAGAAGTAGTTGGGACGACGGCAAAGGGTGGCACCGGCAACACGGCGCGCGTTTTCGTAGGCCTCGGCCGAAGTGAGCCCCACAGCAGCGCTCTTCTCGAAGAAACTGCCGTTCAGCAGCATGCCCTGGCTGTGCTTGGGTTTCAGCAGATCGTTGCGCAGGTCGCTACGGCTGATCTTGATCTCCACCTCGCACACGTGACCCTGCTGCGTTACGGTAAGCAAGTCGCTCTCCCATGCGTAGAGATGTGCGTTGGGCGTGATCCACTCGTGGCGCAACCCAGCGGCGTACTGCCGCATGTGCCAGGCGATATCTGCTGCGTTGAGTGATGCCATCTACATCCGCAAAGCTATGTCGGTGCTCACACCTTCGTCCGCACCTTGCTCCACTCCTTCACTTGCCAGGTGACCGTACCAGTGGCGAGGTGGTTGCCGATCTTATCGTGCAACTCCACAGTGCTGGTGAAGTCGATGGAATCCCTGGTCTGCAAGGGCACTATGGCCTTCTCCTGGATCTCCGCCTCGGTGGGTATGCAGGTGGCGTAGGCCGGCTGCTTCGCCTGGTAGTGATAGACCATGGTAAGCGTGCGCATGATCAAACGGTACTTCTTGGGATCGAGGCGCTCCAACAATGAGAGCCCGCTGCACATCTCGGCCGCCGTGGCCAAGGCACAGGCGTGTATGCCCTTGATGTGGTTGCGGTTAACGCGCCAGTATGGGATGGTGACGCGAATGCCGCCCGTGGGTTGCGGTATCACATTGAAACCATGTGGACGGTTGAAAGGAATGGTGTAAGGCAGCACAAGGTTCAACCACCAACGGGTGAATGCTGACGTGCGAGCCTTGGACAGGATGGTGGGGAGATGCATGGGGGAAGATGTGGAGATGGATGGAATGTGGAGATGTGTTCCTTCGCTTCGCTCGGAATGACCGGATATGAAGATGTGAGGACAGTGATCAGCCAAGGATACGGGCAATATCCGGCCGGAAATACAATTCGCTCTTCATCACTTTGCCATCGTCGCGGTAGATCGGTTTGCCATTGGCGTCCAGCTTGCTCATGTTGCTGCGCTGGATCTCGCGGAACACCTCGTCCATTTTGTGTTCCAGGCCGTGTTTCAGAATGGTTCCGCAGAGGATGTAGAGGATATCGCCGAGCGCATCGGCCACTTCCACCAGGTCACCACGGAGCGCGGCATCGAGGTATTCCTCATTCTCTTCACGTATCAGTTTGTAGCGCAATAGTGCATCACGGTCGCCGATATCGGCAACGGGCGCTTGTGCATTGGCGATGCCGAATGCGTTGTGGAAGTCGCGCACATGGCCGATGGCTTCGCGCAAGGTCATGATCGGGTCGGTGTTCTGCATGCCTCCGAAAGTAGGTTGTTGGAGGCTACGCCATGCGCATCCCACATTTGGCATGCCTTGCATTTCCTCGCTTCCCGATCTTAACAACCTTTAACTGCGATGCAGCGATGATCGCGGGCTTGGGCCATCAACTTTGCGGCCCACCTTTGGCCCCAAGCCAATTGGAACGCATTAGCACAATGGACAACACACTTTCGGAACAGACCACGGCGCCCACTTCGGACAGCATCCGCGCCTTGAACGAACGTATCCAACACGCCTCGGCCTTCGTGGACCTAATAGACCGCGAGATGGACAAGGTGATCATCGGCCAGAAGGACATGGTGCAGAAGCTCCTGGTGGCACTGCTTGCCGATGGCCACATACTGCTGGAAGGAGTGCCCGGCCTGGCGAAGACCATGGCCATCAAGGCCATGGCGCGCACCGTGGACGTTGGATTCAGCCGGGTGCAATTCACACCGGACCTGCTGCCTGCCGACCTGATCGGAACGCTGATCTACAGCCCGCGCAACGAGGAGTTCACGGTGAAGAAAGGTCCGCTGTTCAGCAACTTCATCCTGGCCGACGAGATCAACCGCGCACCGGCGAAAGTGCAAAGCGCCTTGCTCGAAGCCATGCAGGAACGACAGGTCACCATCGGCAACGAGACCTATCCCCTCCCACTTCCCTTCCTGGTGATGGCCACCATGAACCCGATCGAACAGGAGGGCACCTACCCCCTGCCCGAAGCACAGACCGACCGCTTCATGATGAAGGTGGTGCTTGACTATCCAAGGCCCGAGGAAGAGAAGCTGATCATCCGCCAGAACGTTCGCCCGGGTGCCATGGTGAACACCCAGCCGGTGGTAAGCCCCAGCGAGATCCTGGCCGCCCGCCAACTGGTGCGCGAGGTGTACATGGACGAGAAGATCGAGCAGTACATCGTGGATATCGTTTACGCCACACGCAAGCCCGAT